>NZ_MDGW01000577.1:0-18166 GCF_001712525.1 Shigella sp. FC1661 | reverse complement strand
AGTGATGTGATTGTCTGCGCTGAAATGGACGAACAGTGGGGCTACGTCGGTGCTAAATCACGTCAGGCTGGCTGTTTTACGCGTATGACAGGATACGGAGGACGGTTGTGGCGCACGTCTTCGGTGAACGCACTCTGGCCACACTGGAGCGTCTTCTGAGCCTGCTGTCGGCCTTTGAGGTCGTGGTATGGATGACGGATGGCTGGCCGCTGTATGAATCACGCCTGAAGGGAAAGCTGCACGTTATCAGCAAGCGTTACACTCAGCGCATTGAGCGACATAATCTGAATCTGAGACAACATCTGGCAAGGCTGGGACGGAAGTCACTGTCGTTCTCAAAATCGGTGGAGCTGCATGACAAGGTCATCGGGCATTATCTGAACATAAAACACTATCAGTAAGTTGGAGTCATTACCTGAAAAAGGCGTGTTTCTCGCCAGTAATAACGAAATAATTGCCGAAGAACATTTCACCGGCGAAATTAAAAAAGAAGAAGCCAAAAAAGGCACTATTGCCTGGTCTATTCTCTCTTCTCATAATACGTCCGGAAATATGGATAAACTTAAAATTAAGTTTGATTCATTAGCCTCTCACGATATTACCTTTGTTGGTATTGTACAGACCGCTAAAGCGTCCGGAATGGAACGTTTCCCGCTGCCGTATGTGCTGACCAACTGCCATAACTCACTCTGCGCCGTCGGCGGCACCATTAACGGTGATGACCATGTTTTTGGTTTATCGGCAGCTCAGCGTTATGGCGGTATTTTTGTGCCTCCGCATATTGCGGTCATCCATCAATATATGCGTGAGATGATGGCAGGCGGGGGCAAAATGATCCTCGGGTCAGACAGCCACACCCGTTACGGTGCATTAGGGACAATGGCAGTCGGTGAGGGCGGCGGTGAGTTGGTAAAACAGCTGCTTAATGACACCTGGGATATCGACTATCCGGGCGTGGTTGCGGTGCATCTGACCGGAAAACCTGCGCCGTATGTGGGGCCACAGGATGTGGCGCTGGCTATCATTGGCGCGGTGTTCAAAAACGGTTACGTCAAAAACAAAGTCATGGAGTTCGTTGGACCGGGCGTTAGCGCGCTCTCTACCGATTTCCGTAACAGCGTTGACGTGATGACCACGGAAACCACCTGTTTAAGCTCCGTCTGGCAAACTGATGAAGAAGTGCATAACTGGCTGGCGCTGCACGGTCGCGGCCAGGATTACTGCCAGCTTAACCCTCAACCGATGGCGTACTACGATGGCTGCATCAGCGTTGATTTAAGCGCCATCAAATCAATGATTGCGCTGCCGTTCCACCCGAGCAACGTGTATGAAATCGACACACTGAACCAGAACCTGACCGACATTCTGCGTGAGATTGAAATTGAGTCCGAACGCGTGGCGCACGGTAAAGCCAAACTCTCGCTGCTGGATAAAGTGGAAAATGGTCGCCTGAAAGTGCAGCAGGGGATTATCGCGGGCTGTTCTGGCGGTAACTACGAAAACGTCATCGCGGCGGCGAATGCACTGCGCGGTCAATCCTGTGGCAATGACACCTTCTCGCTGGCGGTTTACCCGTCATCACAGCCGGTGTTTATGGATTTAGCCAAAAAAGGTGTGGTAGCAGATTTGATTGGCGCAGGCGCAATCATCAGAACCGCGTTCTGCGGCCCATGCTTTGGCGCGGGCGATACGCCAATCAACAACGGATTAAGTATTCGCCACACCACGCGTAACTTCCCGAACCGCGAAGGCTCTAAGCCAGCTAATGGGCAGATGTCAGCGGTGGCGTTGATGGACGCTCGTTCTATCGCTGCGACTGCGGCAAACGGTGGCTATTTAACCTCTGCCAGCGAACTTGATTGCTGGGACAACGTGCCGGAGTACGCCTTCGATGTAACGCCGTATAAAAACCGTGTTTATCAGGGCCTTGTGAAAGGGGCAACTCAGCAACCGCTGATTTACGGACCGAACATTAAAGACTGGCCGGAATTGGGGGCGCTGACTGACAATATCGTCCTGAAAGTGTGCTCGAAGATCCTCGACGAAGTGACCACCACCGACGAACTGATTCCTTCCGGTGAAACCTCTTCTTATCGTTCAAATCAGATTGGTCTGGCGGAGTTTACCCTGTCACGCCGCGATCCCGGTTATGTTGGCAGAAGTAAAGCGACTGCTGAGCTGGAAAATCAGCGTCTGGCGGGGAATGTCAGCGAGCTGACAGAGGTGTTTGCGCGCATTAAGCAGATTGCTGGTCAGGAGCATATTGATCCGCTGCAAACTGAAATTGGCAGCATGGTATATGCGGTGAAACCAGGCGATGGTTCTGCGCGTGAACAGGCGGCGAGCTGCCAGCGTGTGATTGGCGGTCTGGCGAATATTGCCGAAGAGTACGCGACTAAACGCTACCGTTCTAACGTCATCAACTGGGGGATGTTACCGCTGCAGATGGCGGAAGTGCCAACCTTTGAAGTGGGGGATTACATTTACATCCCTGGCATTAAAGCGGCGCTGGATAATCCGGGTACGACGTTTAAAGGTTATGTGATCCATGAAGATGCGCCGGTAACGGAAATTACGCTCTATATGGAAAGTCTGACTGCTGAAGAGCGCGAGATTATCAAGGCGGGTAGTTTGATTAACTTCAATAAAAACCGTCAGATGTAAAAAGCGCCATGTGAATGTAGGTCGCATTCGGCACTTATTGTCGGATGCGATGCTTGCGCATCTTATCCGACCTACAAATCGCATCGAACCGTAGGCCGGATAAGGCGTTTACGCCGCATCCGGCAAATAGTTAATTGCTCTTACTTCTTCGCCTCTGCAACCACTTTACTACCCACGCCGCGGTTATTGTATTCCCACATGCGGTTGTAGTTAGTGTCATTCAGATTGCGCTGTATTTCGTCGTTATCATCTACGCTGCCGGTATTACCCGCAAACGGACGATTAGAGATCACCGCATCGGCCCACGGTTTAGCCGTGTTAAAACCTTCGTTGATGGCGCTATCACGGATCACCACCTGACCGTTGGTATTGGCATCAACATCCAGCGAGCGGCCCAGTTGCGCCACACCATCACCGAAAGCATTGAAACGGCTGTTTACGGCGAGGAAACCGTAGTAAATGTTGGACAGCGTAGCCGGTGCAAACACATACGCTTCTTGCTGAGTACGTGAGTTCACCACGCGGAATTCGGTGTTATCGAACACCACTGCGCCGCGACCAGAAACGATATCCACATCCCCTTCAATGTAGCTGTTGGTCACCAGCGTACGCGGCTGACGATTCGTTTCCAGACGGTTCTGCACACCGCTGTTGGTGACAAAGAAGGTGTTCTGACGACCGAGAATGTTAACGTTGTTAATCTGTACCTGGTCACCATCAGTACGCAGTGCCACCGCCGGATGGTTACCTGCATCTACGCTATCGCCCAGCGTGTTTTCGATGGTCAGGTTTTGCAGTTGCAGGCCATTGTTTTGTGACCAGAAGACCGCAGAGCAGAGAACACCGATACTGTCGCTGCGTTTGCTCTGGCAGCTATCGTACATATACCACGCTGGTTTACCTGGCATATATTTGCCGCGCGGGTTGACGTCGTGACGCCAGTCGGCAGGGCTCATGCCCCCATCAAGGGAAAGCCCAATCTTCACATCAATCGGTTTTTCACCTGTACCGTACAGAGTAATTCCACCCGGAGCAGCAGGGACATACACCGTTCCCTGATACTCACCAGGCATCACGGCAATATACTGGCGCTTGTTGGTACGCTTGATAATTGCCGCATCTACCGCCGCCTGAATCGTGGTATGCGTTACACCTTGAGTGCCCGCCGGGCCGACAACAAAGTCAGGTTGCGCAGGCAGGGTAATCGGGGAAGGATTCCACGCTGCAGCACCTGGTGTCAGGGATGCAAAATAGTGTTGAGCATCGAAATTCTGCGCTTCTTTTGCCGACAGAATCGGGCGAGAAGAGGTACCAGGCGCAGTTTGATCAGAAGGACGTTGATCGGGTGGTGTTGAGCTACAGGCGGTCAGCGTCACGCCAAAAGCCAATGCCAGCGCCAGACGGGAAACTGAAAATGTGTTCACAGGTTGCTCCGGGCTATGAAATAGAAAAATGAATCCGTTGAAGCCTGCTTTTTTATACTAACTTGAGCGAAACGGGAAGGTAAAAAGACAAAAAGTTGTTTTTAATACCTTTAAGTGATACCAGATAGCATTGCGCCATCTGGCAGAGTGATTAACTAAACATCGCGGTAATCGATGCGCTTGCCAGAGAGTGGAAATGAACGTTAAACCCGACCATCGCGCCGCTGGCTCCTTCATCGACATCAATATGCTCTACATCCAGCGCGTGAACGGTAAAAATGTAGCGATGGGTTTCGTCTTTCGGCGGCGCTGCGCCATCGTATCCGGTTTTACCAAAATCGGTACGCGTCTGCAAAACGCCGTCTGGCATTGCTACCAGACCAGAGCCAAACCCTTGCGGTAATACGCGGGTATCAGCGGGTAAATTAACAACTACCCAGTGCCACCAGCCGGAGCCGGTTGGCGCATCCGGGTCGTAGCAGGTGACAACAAAACTTTTCGTTCCCGCAGGAACATCATCCCACGCCAGATGCGGTGAAATATTATCGCCATCGTAACCCATGCCGTTAAAGACATGACGATGCGGCAGCTTATCGCCATCGCGCAGATCATTACTGATGAGTTTCATGAACCCTCCTTTCTAGTTTGCAGAAAGTGTAGCCAGAAACCCACACGCTGACTTCCCGTTATTGGCAAAAAAATGTTTCATCCTGCACCGCACGGTTAACCGCTGCGGTCAGACGCTGCAACTGTTGCGGGAGAATAATATAGGGCGGCATCAGGTAAATCAGTTTGCCAAAAGGCCGGATCCATACCCCCTGTTCGACAAAGAATTTTTGCAGCGCCGCCATATTCACCGGACGAGTTGTTTCGACTACGCCGATTGCCCCCAGCACGCGCACATCGGCAACCATTTCGGCATCACGGGCGGGGGCAAGTTGCTCGCGCAGCTGTACTTCAATAGCCGCCACCTGTTGCTGCCAGTCGCCAGATTCGAGAATCGCCAGGCTGGCGTTTGCAGCCGCGCAGGCCAGCGGATTGCCCATAAAAGTTGGCCCGTGCATAAAGCAGCCGGCTTCGCCGTTACTGATGGTTTCTGCAACCTCGCGCGTGGTGAGTGTGGCGGAAAGGGTCATTGTGCCGCCGGTTAAGGCTTTACCGAGGCACAAAATGTCCGGCGCGATTTCTGCATATTCACAGGCAAACAGTTTGCCGGTACGACCAAATCCGGTGGCGATCTCGTCGGCAATCAGCAAGATACCTTCGCGATCGCACATTTTGCGGATTCGTTTTAACCATTCCGGATGGTACATGCGCATCCCGCCTGCGCCCTGGACAATCGGTTCAATGATCACCGCCGCGATTTCATGACGATGCGCCACCATCAGGCGGGCAAAGCCAACCATATCGCGTTCATCCCATTCACCATCCATGCGGCTTTGCGGGGCGGGAGCAAACAGGTTTTCTGGCAGATAGCCTTTCCACAGGTTGTGCATTGAGTTGTCCGGATCGCACACCGACATCGCGCCAAAGGTATCGCCATGATAACCATTGCGGAAGGTCAGAAAACGCTGGCGCACTTCGCCTTTGGCTTGCCAGTACTGCAACGCCATTTTCATCGCCACTTCCACCGCTACGGAACCGGAGTCCGCGAGAAAAACGCATTCCAGTGGTTGCGGCGTCATCGCCACCAGTTTGCGGCACAGCTCAATGGCTGGCGCATGGGTGATACCGCCAAACATCACATGCGACATGGCATCAATTTGCGACTTCATCGCCGCATTAAGCTGCGGGTGATTGTAGCCGTGGATCGCCGCCCACCAGGACGACATACCGTCAATCAGGCGTCTGCCGTCAGACAAAATCAGCTCGCAACCTTCGGCGCTCACCACCGGATAAACCGGCAGCGGGGAGGTCATGGATGTGTATGGGTGCCAGATATGGCGTTGGTCAAAGGCAAGATCGTCCTTTGTCATAATCGACTTGTAAACCAAATTGAAAATATTTAAGTTTACAAGTCTACACCGAATTAACAACAAAAAACACGTTTTGGAGAAGCCCCATGGCTCACCGCCCACGCTGGACATTGTCGCAAGTCGCAGAATTATTTGAAAAACCGTTGCTGGATCTGCTGTTTGAAGCGCAGCAGGTGCATCGCCAGCATTTCGATCCTCGTCAGGTGCAGGTCAGCACGTTGCTGTCGATTAAAACCGGTGCTTGCCCGGAAGATTGCAAATATTGCCCGCAAAGCTCGCGCTATAAAACCGGGCTGGAAGCCGAGCGGTTGATGGAAGTTGAACAGGTGCTGGAGTCGGCGCGCAAAGCGAAAGCGGCGGGATCGACGCGTTTTTGCATGGGCGCGGCGTGGAAGAATCCCAACGAACGCGATATGCCGTACCTGGAGCAGATGGTGCAGGGGGTAAAAGATTTAGGGCTGGAGGCGTGTATGACGCTGGGCACGTTGAGTGAATCTCAGGCGCAGCGCCTCGCGAACGCCGGGCTGGATTACTACAACCACAACCTCGACACCTCGCCGGAGTTTTACGGCAATATCATCACCACCCGCACTTATCAGGAACGCCTCGATACGCTGGAAAAAGTGCGCGATGCCGGGATCAAAGTCTGTTCTGGCGGCATTGTGGGCTTAGGCGAAACGGTAAAAGATCGCGCCGGATTATTGCTGCAACTGGCAAACCTGCCGACGCCGCCGGAAAGCGTGCCAATCAACATGCTGGTGAAGGTGAAAGGCACGCCGCTTGCCGATAACGATGACGTTGATGCCTTTGATTTTATTCGCACCATTGCGGTCGCGCGGATCATGATGCCGACCTCTTACGTGCGCCTTTCTGCCGGACGCGAGCAGATGAACGAACAGACTCAGGCGATGTGCTTTATGGCAGGCGCAAACTCGATTTTCTACGGTTGCAAACTGCTGACCACGCCGAATCCGGAAGAAGATAAAGACCTGCAACTGTTCCGCAAACTGGGGCTAAATCCGCAGCAAACTGCCGTGCTGGCAGGGGATAACGAACAACAGCAACGTCTTGAACAGGCGCTGATGACCCCGGATACTGACGAATATTACAACGCGGCAGCACTATGAGCTGGCAGGAGAAAATCAACGCGGCGCTCGATGCGCGGCGTGCTGCCGATGCCCTGCGTCGCCGTTATCCAGTGGCGCAAGGAGCCGGACGCTGGCTGGTGGCGGATGATCGCCAGTATCTGAACTTTTCCAGTAACGATTATTTAGGTTTAAGCCATCATCCGCAAATTATCCGTGCCTGGCAGCAGGGTGCGGAGCAATTTGGCGTCGGTAGCGGCGGTTCCGGTCACGTCAGCGGTTATAGCGTTGCGCATCAGGCGCTGGAAGAAGAACTGGCCGAGTGGCTGGGCTATTCGCGGGCACTGCTATTTATCTCTGGTTTTGCCGCTAATCAGGCGGTCATTGCCGCGATGATGGCAAAAGAGGACCGCATTGTCGCTGACCGGCTTAGCCATGCCTCATTGCTGGAGGCTGCCAGTTTAAGCCCGTCGCAGCTTCGCCGTTTTGTTCATAACGATGTCACTCATCTGGCGCGACTGCTTGCTTCCCCCTGTCCGGGGCAGCAACTGGTGGTGACAGAAGGCGTGTTCAGCATGGACGGCGATAGTGCGCCACTGGCGGAAATCCAGCAGGTAACGCAACAGCACAATGGCTGGTTGATGGTCGATGATGCCCACGGCACGGGCGTTATCGGGGAGCAGGGGCGCGGCAGCTGCTGGCTGCAAAAGGTAAAACCAGAATTGCTGGTGGTGACTTTTGGCAAAGGATTTGGCGTCAGCGGGGCAGCGGTGCTTTGCTCCAGTACGGTGGCGGATTATCTGCTGCAATTCGCCCGCCACCTTATCTACAACACCAGTATGCCGCCCGCTCAGGCGCAGGCATTACGTGCGTCGCTGGCGGTCATTCGCCGTGATGAGGGGGATGCACGGCGCGAAAAACTGGTGTCACTCATTGCGCGTTTTCGTGCCGGAGTACAGGATTTGCCGTTTACGCTTGCTGATTCATGCAGCGCCATCCAGCCATTGATCGTCGGTGATAACAGCCGTGCGTTACAACTGGCAGAAAAACTGCGCCAGCAAGGCTGCTGGGTCACGGCGATTCGCCCGCCAACCGTACCCGCTGGTACTGCGCGACTGCGCTTAACGCTAACCGCAGCGCATGAAATGCAGGATATCGACCGTCTGCTGGAGGTGCTGCATGGCAACGGTTAATAAACAAGCCATTGCAGCGGCATTTGGTCGGGCAGCCGCGCACTATGAGCAACACGCAGAGTTACAGCGCCGGAGTGCTGACGTCTTACTGGCAATGCTCCCACAGCGTAAATACACCCACGTACTGGACGCGGGGTGTGGGCCAGGCTGGATGAGCCGCCACTGGCGAGAGCGTCACGCACAGGTGACGGCGTTAGATCTCTCACCGCCAATGCTTGTGCAAGCCCGCCAGAAAGATGCTGCAGACCATTATCTGGCGGGAGATATCGAATCCCTGCCGTTAGCGACTGCGACGTTCGATCTTGCATGGAGCAATCTCGCGGTGCAGTGGTGCGGTAATTTATCCACGGCACTCCGCGAGCTGTATCGGGTGGTGCGCCCCGGAGGCGTGGTGGCGTTTACCACGCTGGTGCAGGGATCGTTACCCGAACTGCATCAGGCGTGGCAGGCGGTGGACGAGCGTCCGCATGCTAATCGCTTTTTACCGCCAGATGAAATCGAACAGTCGCTGAACGGCGTGCATTATCAACATCATATTCAGCCCATCACACTATGGTTTGATGATGCGCTCAGTGCCATGCGTTCGCTGAAAGGCATCGGTGCTACGCATCTTCATGAAGGGCGCGACCCGCGAATATTAACGCGTTCGCAATTGCAGCGATTGCAACTGGCCTGGCCGCAACAACAGGGGCGATATCCTCTGACGTATCATCTTTTTTTGGGAGTGATTGCTCGTGAGTAAACGTTATTTTGTCACCGGAACGGATACCGAAGTGGGGAAAACCGTCGCCAGTTGTGCACTTTTACAAGCCGCGAAGGCAGTAGGTTATCGGACGGCAGGTTATAAACCGGTCGCCTCTGGCAGCGAAAAGACCCCGGAAGGCTTACGTAATAGTGACGCGCTGGCGTTACAGCACAACAGCAGCCTGCAGCTGGATTACGCAATAGTAAATCCTTACACCTTCGCAGAACCCACTTCGCCGCACATCATCAGTGCGCAAGAGGGCAGGCCGATAGAATCATTGGTAATGAGCGCCGGATTACGCGCGCTTGAACAACAGGCTGACTGGGTGTTAGTGGAAGGTGCTGGCGGCTGGTTTACGCCGCTTTCTGACACTTTCACTTTTGCAGATTGGGTAACACAGGAACAACTGCCGGTGATACTGGTAGTTGGTGTGAAACTCGGCTGTATTAATCACGCGATGTTGACTGCGCAGGCAATACAACACGCCGGACTGACTCTGGCGGGTTGGGTGGCGAACGATGTTACGCCTCCGGGAAAACGTCACGCTGAATATATGACCACGCTCACCCGCATGATTCCCGCGCCGCTGCTGGGAGAGATCCCCTGGCTTGCAGAAAATCCAGAAAATGCGGCAACCGGAAAGTACATAAACCTTGCCTTGTTGTAGCCATTCTGTATTTGGTTAAATTGCGAGCGAGATCGCGTCTTCGATTGACTGCAATTTAACCAATTAAATTCTAAAATAATCACGAAAAAAATTTTACTTCCGCCTCATGCGGCGAATGTGGGAATTGCCCAGGCGGCGGGGGATAGGGGCTGGAGACAGTTATCCACTATTCCTGTGGATAACCATGTGTATTAGAGTTAGAAAACACGAGGCAAGCGAGAGAATACGCGGCTTGCACGCGAATTGGCGTTAAAGACGGCTCAAAGAAATATCTTTTATTTTTTAACTGGTTAGATAAATGCAATGGCAGTCACTGAACAGGCATCTCTTGCCATAAAACTGTCATCACTCATCTTGACAAATGTTAAAAAAGCCGTTGCTTTGGGGATAACCCGGTAAGGCCGGAGTTTTATCTCGCCACAGAGTAAATTTTGCTCATGATTGACAGCGGAGTTTACGCTGTATCAGAAATATTATGGTGATGAACTGTTTTTTTATCCAGTATAATTTGTTGGCATAATTAAGTACGACGAGTAAAATTACATACCTGCCCGCCCAACTCCTTCAGGTAGCGACTCATGAGTAAACCGTTCAAACTGAATTCCGCTTTTAAACCTTCTGGCGATCAGCCAGAGGCGATTCGACGTCTCGAAGAGGGGCTGGAAGATGGCCTGGCGCACCAGACGTTACTTGGCGTGACTGGCTCAGGGAAAACCTTCACCATTGCCAATGTCATTGCTGACCTTCAGCGCCCAACCATGGTACTTGCGCCCAACAAAACGCTGGCGGCCCAGCTGTATGGCGAAATGAAAGAGTTCTTCCCGGAAAACGCGGTGGAGTATTTCGTCTCCTACTACGACTACTATCAGCCGGAAGCCTATGTACCGAGTTCCGACACTTTCATTGAGAAAGATGCCTCGGTTAACGAACATATTGAGCAGATGCGTTTATCCGCCACCAAAGCGATGCTGGAGCGGCGTGATGTGGTTGTAGTGGCCTCTGTTTCCGCGATTTATGGTCTGGGCGATCCTGATTTATATCTCAAGATGATGCTCCATCTCACGGTCGGTATGATTATCGATCAGCGCGCGATTCTGCGCCGACTGGCGGAGCTGCAATACGCTCGTAATGATCAAGCATTCCAGCGTGGTACTTTCCGCGTTCGTGGCGAGGTGATTGATATCTTCCCGGCAGAATCGGATGACATTGCACTTCGCGTGGAACTGTTTGACGAGGAAGTGGAACGATTGTCGTTATTTGACCCGCTGACCGGGCAGATTGTTTCCACTATTCCACGTTTTACCATCTACCCGAAAACGCACTACGTCACACCGCGCGAGCGCATCGTACAGGCGATGGAGGAGATCAAAGAAGAACTGGCCGCCAGACGCAAAGTGCTGTTGGAAAACAACAAACTGCTGGAAGAGCAGCGGCTGACCCAGCGTACCCAGTTTGATCTGGAGATGATGAACGAGCTGGGCTACTGTTCGGGGATTGAAAACTACTCGCGCTTCCTCTCCGGTCGTGGACCGGGTGAGCCACCGCCGACGCTGTTTGATTACCTGCCTGCCGATGGGCTGCTGGTCGTCGATGAATCTCACGTCACCATTCCACAAATTGGCGGCATGTATCGCGGTGACCGGGCGCGTAAAGAGACACTGGTGGAGTACGGCTTCCGCCTGCCATCAGCGCTGGATAACCGTCCGCTTAAGTTTGAAGAGTTCGAAGCATTAGCGCCGCAAACCATCTATGTTTCGGCGACGCCGGGTAATTACGAGCTGGAAAAATCCGGCGGCGATGTGGTGGATCAGGTGGTGCGTCCAACCGGATTGCTTGACCCGATTATCGAAGTGCGGCCGGTGGCGACACAGGTTGATGATCTTCTTTCGGAGATTCGTCAGCGAGCGGCAATTAACGAACGCGTACTGGTCACCACACTGACCAAGCGGATGGCGGAAGATCTTACCGAATATCTCGAAGAACATGGCGAGCGCGTGCGTTATCTTCACTCAGATATCGACACCGTCGAACGTATGGAGATTATCCGCGACTTGCGTCTGGGTGAGTTCGACGTGCTGGTAGGGATCAACTTACTGCGCGAAGGTCTGGATATGCCGGAAGTGTCGCTGGTGGCGATCCTCGACGCTGACAAAGAAGGCTTCCTGCGTTCCGAACGTTCGTTGATCCAGACCATTGGTCGTGCGGCACGTAACGTTAACGGTAAAGCGATTCTCTACGGCGATAAGATCACCCCATCAATGGCGAAAGCGATTGGCGAAACCGAACGTCGCCGTGAGAAACAGCAGAAGTACAACGAGGAACACGGCATTACGCCGCAAGGCTTGAACAAGAAAGTGGTCGATATCCTGGCGCTGGGGCAGAACATTGCCAAAACCAAAGCGAAGGGCAGAGGAAAATCGCGCCCGATTGTTGAGCCGGATAATGTGCCGATGGATATGTCGCCGAAAGCGTTGCAGCAGAAAATCCATGAACTGGAAGGGCTGATGATGCAACACGCGCAGAATCTGGAGTTCGAAGAAGCGGCACAAATTCGTGACCAGTTGCATCAGTTGCGTGAGTTGTTTATTGCCGCATCGTAACAGGATAGCGAAGAAGACTGATGACAAACGGAAAACAGCCTGATGCGCTACGCTTATCAGGCCTACATTTTCTCCTCAATATATTGAATTTGCGCGGTTTGTAGGCCGGATAAGGCGTTCACGCCGCATCCGGCATAAACAACGCGCACTTTGTCTTCAATAGGAAGCCGGAATTTTCCTTCGGATTTCCGTTAACCTAAAGCCTGTAACGCCTTTTCCAGCGCGTTATGTAACAACTGGCGGTCATGACGATACGGAATATCGCTGGCCTCCAGTACCTCCTGGATCACAATCCGCTCTTTCACCGCCGAGACATCCACTTTTGGCCCGACGATGACCGCATCAATGACTTTTTTACCAACATACTGCTCCATAATTGCCAGCTTGCTTTCCAGCTTCAAATTAGCCGCAGGTAAACTCAACTCACGCCCCAGATTGCCGATATAAACCATCGGCGCTGGCGTGCGGCGTAATGCCTGGGCGATTTCCTTCAGCAGCAGAATTGGCATCAGGCTGGTATAAAAACTGCCAGGCCCAATAATGATGAGATCCGCTTCATTGATAGCGTGAACTGCCTCACGCGTTGCGGGTACATTCGGCGTTAATAATAACTCTTGAATCGGCGTAGTTAACTGGTCGATATTGACCTCGCCGTAAACTTCATGCCCCTGATCGTCAATCGCCATCAGATCGACGGGATGCTCTGACATTGGAATCAAATGCGTATCCACTTTCAGCAGATTACGAATTAAATTGATGGCTTCCAGAGGCCGCACGCTAAGGTGATCCAGCGCCTTTAACATCAAGTTTCCAAGGTTGTGCCCGGAAAGTTCGCCATTGCCGCCAAAACGGTATTCAAACATCGCGGAGGCGACGCTCGGTTCCGTTATCAGTTGGTTGAGGCAGTTGCGCATATCGCCCCAGGCAATGCCGCCTTCTGAACGGCGAATGCGCCCCGTCGAGCCACCATTATCCGTGGTGGTGACGATACCCGTTAAACGAGAACCCAAAGACGAAAGTGATGAGAGAACGCGTCCCAGTCCATGCCCTCCGCCGAGAGCAACGACACGATCAAGATCAGCCAGCGTACGATTGCGCATATAGTTTCCTGGAGTCAGATTATCCGCGCTACAGTAGCGCAAATTGCGGGGAAACAGCAATTAACCTGCCAATATTGAGGATACAAACTATTTTCTTCTACCTCTAAAGGACGATGCACGCTATGCCTCCCTGATGATGTATATCAAAGTAAAACTGCCATTTTCCCTTATTCTGTAGCGAAATAGCACGATCATGACGCTATATACATGATTGCATAGCGAAAGTGTGGATGGTAAAAATCCCATTTACACGCTAGTATCGGCTTAACCACTAAACACTCTAGCCTCTGCACCTAGGTCAACTGATACGGTGCTTTGGCCGTGACAATGCTCGTAAAGATTGCCACCAGGGCGAAGGAAGAAATGACTTCGCCTCCCGTATCTGGAAAGGTGTACATGGCTTCACAACTGACTGATGCATTTGCGCGTAAGTTTTACTACTTGCGCCTGTCGATTACCGATGTGTGTAACTTTCGTTGCACCTACTGCCTGCCGGATGGCTACAAACCGAGCGGCGTCACCAATAAAGGCTTTCTTACCGTCGATGAAATTCGCCGGGTTACGCGCGCCTTCGCCAGTCTGGGCACCGAAAAAGTGCGCCTGACAGGAGGTGAGCCGTCTTTACGCCGCGACTTTACCGATATCATCGCCGCTGTGCGGGAAAACGACGCTATCCGCCAGATTGCGGTCACCACCAATGGTTACCGTCTGGAACGCGATGTGGCGAACTGGCGCGATGCGGGACTTACTGGCATTAACGTCAGTGTCGACAGTCTGGACGCCCGCCAGTTTCACGCTATTACCGGGCAGGATAAATTCAACCAGGTCATGGCAGGGATTGATGCTGCATTTGAGGCCGGTTTTGAGAAGGTCAAAGTCAATACCGTGCTGATGCGTGATGTTAATCATCACCAGCTCGACACCTTTCTGAACTGGATCCAGCATCGCCCTATCCAGCTGCGTTTCATCGAACTGATGGAAACGGGCGAGGGCAGCGAGCTCTTCCGTAAGCATCACATCTCTGGTCAGGTTCTGCGTGACGAGCTACTGCGTCGCGGCTGGATCCACCAATTACGTCAACGCAGCGACGGTCCCGCGCAAGTCTTTTGCCATCCAGATTACGCCGGAGAGATTGGCCTTATCATGCCGTATGAAAAAGACTTCTGCGCCACTTGCAACCGCCTGCGCGTTTCCTCCATTGGTAAACTCTATCTCTGCCTGTTTGGTGAAGGCGGCGTTAACCTGCGCGATCTGCTGGAAGACGATACCCAGCAACAGGCGCTGGAAGCGCGTATTTCAGTGGCGCTGCGGGAGAAGAAACAGACCCATTTCCTGCATCAAAACAACACCGGTATTACGCAAAACTTATCGTACATTGGCGGCTAAAACGTCAAAAGGAGAGATCAGATGAGTCAGGTAAGCACTGAATTTATCCCGACCCGTATTGCTATTCTTACGGTTTCTAATCGTCGCGGTGAAGAAGACGATACCTCCGGTCACTATCTGCGCGATTCGGCGCAAGAAGCGGGCCATCACGTTGTCGATAAAGCCATTGTGAAAGAAAACCGCTACGCTATTCGCGCTCAGGTATCTGCGTGGATCGCCAGCGACGATGTACAAGTGGTATTGATTACGGGTGGTACTGGCCTGACGGAAGGTGATCAGGCTCCCGAAGCATTGCTGCCGTTGTTCGACCGTGAAGTTGAAGGTTTTGGTGAAGTGTTCCGGATGTTGTCGTTTGAAGAGATTGGCACTTCCACGTTGCAATCTCGTGCGGTAGCGGGCGTCGCCAACAAAACGCTGATTTTCGCCATGCCGGGTTCGACCAAAGCGTGCCGTACCGCATGGGAAAATATCATCGCGCCGCAGCTGGATGCCCGTACGCGTCCGTGTAATTTCCATCCACATTTGAAGAAATAAGTATGTCGCAACTGACCCATATCAACGCCGCTGGCGAAGCGCACATGGTGGATGTCTCCGCCAAAGCGGAAACCGTGCGTGAAGCGCGGGCGGAAGCCTTTGTCACCATGCGCAGCGAGACGCTGGCGATGATTATTGATGGTCGCCACCACAAAGGCGACGTATTTGCCACTGCGCGTATTGCCGGTATTCAGGCGGCAAAACGCACCTGGGATCTGATCCCGCTCTGTCATCCGCTGATGCTCAGCAAAGTTGAAGTCAATTTACAGGCCGAGCCGGAGCACAATCGGGTGCGTATAGAAACCTTATGCCGCCTGACCGGGAAAACCGGTGTCGAAATGGAAGCATTAACCGCGGCCTCCGTGGCGGCGCTGACCATTTATGACATGTGCAAAGCGGTGCAAAAAGATATGGTGATTGGTCCGGTACGTTTGCTGGCGAAGAGCGGCGGCAAGTCGGGTGACTTTAAGGTGGAAGCGGATGATTAAAGTTCTTTTTTTCGCGCAGGTGCGCGAGTTGGTGGGAACAGATGCAACCGAAGTGGCTGCGGATTTCCCAACTGTTGAAGCGTTACGCCAGCACATGGCTGCGCAGAGCGATCGCTGGGCGCTGGCGCTGGAAGATGGCAAATTACTGGCTGCCGTCAACCAGACGCTGGTGAGTTTTGACCATCCGCTGACTGACGGCGACGAAGTAGCTTTCTTCCCGCCGGTAACCGGAGGTTAAGATGGCAGAAACCAAAATTGTTGTTGGTCCGCAGCCGTTCAGCGTAGGAGAAGAGTACCCGTGGCTGGCGGAGCGTGACGAAGACGGTGCGGTAGTCACCTTTACTGGTAAGGTGCGCAACCATAACCTGGGCGACAGCGTCAAAGCATTAACCCTCGAACACTATCCGGGGATGACTGAAAAAGCACTGGCAGAAATTGTTGATGAAGCGCGTAACCGCTGGCCGCTGGGGCGCGTCACTGCGATTCACCGCATCGGGGAATTATGGCCGGGCGATGAAATCGTTTTTGTCGGTGTCACCAGTGCGCATCGCAGCAGTGCGTTTGAAGCCGGGCAGTTTATTATGGATTATCTCAAAACCCGCGCACCGTTCTGGAAGCGCGAAGCCACGCCGGAAGGCGACCGCTGGGTTGAAGCTCGGGAGAGCGATCAGCAGGCGGCAAAACGCTGGTAGTTTTTTGTTAGCCGGATAAGGCACCGCTGCGTCCGGCAATTTCACCGCTCAGTACATGCGTTTACGCTGCGTCGATGCACAGCCTCATCATTTTGCAGTATCCTTAAGATATTCCTTATATCTTCAGGAGATCGTCATGGACAGATTCCCACGTTCTGATTCAATCGTACAACCCCGGGCTGGCTTGCAAACTTATATGGCGCAAGTCTATGGCTGGATGACCGTTGGCTTGTTGCTGACCGCATTTGTTGCCTGGTATGCGGCTAATTCCGCGGCCGTGATGGAGCTGTTGTTCACTAACCGTGTCTTTTTAATCGGTCTGATCATCGCGCAATTAGCATTGGTTATTGTGTTATCAGCGATGATTCAAAAGCTGAGCGCAGGTGTAACGACGATGCTCTTTATGCTTTATTCGGCGCTGACGGGTCTTACGCTTTCCAGTATATTCATTGTCTATACCGCTGCTTCTATCGCCAGTACTTTCGTCGTTACTGCCGGGATGTTCGGCGCAATGAGCCTGTACGGTTACACCACGAAGCGCGATTTAAGTGGCTTTGGCAATATGCTGTTTATGGCGTTAATCGGCATTGTGCTGGCATCGCTGGTCAACTTCTGGCTGAAAAGCGAAGCATTGATGTGGGCAGTTACCTACATCGGCGTGATTGTCTTTGTCGGATTGACGGCGTATGACACTCAGAAATTGAAAAATATGGGTGAGCAGATTGATACCCGCGACACGTCGAACCTGCGCAAATATTCCATTCTTGGCGCGTTAACCTTGTATCTGGACTTCATCAACCTGTTCCTGATGTTGCTGCGAATTTTTGGCAACCGCCGTTAATTCTTTTTCACCATCAATATCCCGGCCATGTGTCGGGATTTCTTTTCTTACTAAAAACGACACTTAACAAGTACCAGGTATAAAATACGCCTTATGGCCGAGCGGAAGCGTTTTCCGTATCCATAAATACAAAAGTATTTTGTATGCGTGGGTTTAAATTTATTGATGGTGAATATTAATATTTTTTCTAAGGACAACTAAAAGAATGGAATCATACTCACAAAACAGCAATAAATTAGATTTTCAGCACGAGACCAGGATATTAAACGGTATATGGCTCATTACCGCTTTAGGTTTGGTGGCAACCGCAGGACTGGCCTGGGGAGCTAAGTATCTCGAAATTACGGCAACCAAATATGATTCACCAACAATGTATGTCGCCATAGGGTTATTATTAGTTTGTATGTATGGCTTAAGTAAGGATATCAACGGTAATGACTCCAACTTATTGATAGTGTTTTATGTTCAGATAATGCCCGATGACTTTGTCATGCAGCTCCACCGATTTTGAGAACGACAGCGACTTCCGTCCCAGCCGTGCCAGGTGCTGCCTCAGATTCAGGTTATGCCGCTCAATTCGCTGCGTATATCGCTTGCTGATTACGTGCAGCTTTCCCTTCAGGCGGGATTCATACAGTGGCCAGCCATCCGTCATCCATATCACCACGTCAAAGGGTGACAGCAAGCTCATAAGACGCCCCAGCGTCGCCATAGTGCGTTCACCGAATACGTGCGCAACAACCGTCTTCCGGAGCCTGTCATACGCGTAAA
>NZ_MDGW01000576.1:0-18207 GCF_001712525.1 Shigella sp. FC1661 | reverse complement strand
ATGTGATTGTCTGCGCTGAAATGGACGAACAGTGGGGCTACGTCGGTGCTAAATCACGTCAGCGCTGGCTGTTTTACGCGTATGACAGGATACGGAGGAGGGTTGTGGCGCACGTCTTCGGTGAACGCACTCTGGCCACACTGGAGCGTCTTCTGAGCCTGCTGTCGGCCTTTGAGGTCGTGGTATGGATGACGGATGGCTGGCCGCTGTATGAATCACGCCTGAAGGGAAAGCTGCACGTTATCAGCAAGCGTTACACTCAGCGCATTGAGCGACATAATCTGAATCTGAGACAACATCTGGCAAGGCTGGGACGGAAGTCACTGTCGTTCTCAAAATCGGTGGAGCTGCATGACAAGGTCATCGGGCATTATCTGAACATAAAACACTATCAGTAAGTTGGAGTCATTACCCAATTATCTGAGGAATAAGTGACTTAGAGAAAATTATTGATTTTACTGGTGTTATGTTGCGGGATTAATTTGTTTGATTATATTACTGTTGGACGGAAAAATGACGTAAGTTGACGTTCGACAGGGGTAAGCGAAGCGGTAAAAAGATAAATATTAAATGAATTTAGGATTTTTCCGGCTTCATTAAAGAAAGTTAAAATGCCGCCAACGGAACTGGCGACTGTGGGATTAACTGCTCGTCGCCGCTTTCATCGGTTGTACAAAAACTTTCAGTGCCGCCAGCATTTTCTCTGGCTCATTAATATGTTGCTCGATGATTTTAACAATGGCCGAACCAGAAATCGCGCCCGCAGCTCCTGCATCAATCGCTGCTTTTACCTGATCCGGGGCGGAAATACCAAACCCCTGCAATGGAGGTGCAGCGTTGTACTCTTTCAGCTTCGCAACCAGATGATTGAGGGGTAACGCGGCGCGGTTTTCTGCGCCGGTCACGCCCGCTCGTGACAGCAAATAGGTGTAACCACGACCGTAAGAGGCTATCTGGCGCAGCAGGTCGTCATCGGCATTTGGCGGGCAGATGAAGATAGGTGCGACATTATGGCGCAACGCGGCCTGGCGGAAGGGCGCGGACTCTTCAACTGGCACATCGGCAACCAGCACCGAATCGACGCCGACTTTCTCGCACTGGGCATAAAACTCATCAATGCCTTTGTTAAACACCAGATTGGCATACATCAACAGGCCAATGGGAATGGTCGGGTGTTTCTGGCGAATCAGTGCCAGCATTTCAAAACATTGTGCCGGAGTCACACCTGCCGCAAAGGCGCGCAGAGTGGCGTTTTGAATGGTCGGGCCATCCGCCAGTGGGTCGGAGAAGGGGATACCTAACTCCAGCGCGTCAGCACCGGCTTCAATTAGCGTATCGATAATTTTCAATGACTGCTCAATGCCCGGATCCCCGAGCGTGACGAAAGGAACGAATGCGCCTTCTTTGCGCTCCTTCAACTGGGCAAACAGAGATTCGTAGCGTTCCATCAGATTTCCCCTCGTGCTTTCAAAATATCGTGAACGGTGAAGATGTCTTTATCGCCGCGACCGGAAAGGTTAACCACCAGTAGCTGCTCTTTTTCCGGGGTTTCGCGCATCATTTTCAGCGCATGGGCCAGGGCGTGGGAAGACTCCAGCGCCGGGATAATCCCTTCGTGCAGGCACAGCGTTTTGAAGGCTTCAAGGGCTTCATCATCGGTAATAGACACGTAATCAGCGCGTCCAGTGCTGTTAAGATACGCGTGTTGTGGGCCGACAGACGGGAAATCCAGTCCGGCGGAGATGGAGTAAGATTCTTCAATCTGCCCGTCTTCGGTTTGCATCATCGGCGCTTTCATACCGAAATAAATGCCCACGCGACCATGTTTTAGCGGTGCGCCGTGCTCGCCAGTTTCGATACCGTGACCACCCGGCTCCACACCAATCAGGCCGACGTTGGTTTCGTTGATGAAATCTGCAAACATGCCGATGGCATTCGAACCGCCGCCAACACAGGCGATAACGGCATCCGGCAGGCGACCTTCTCTTTCCAGAATCTGCGCTTTCGTTTCTTCGCCAATCATCCGCTGAAACTCACACACAATGGTCGGATAAGGATGTGGGCCAGCTGCGGTGCCCAGCATATAGTGCGCGGTTTCATAACTGCCGGACCAGTCGCGCAGCGCCTCGTTACAGGCATCTTTCAGCGTCGCGGAACCGCTATGTACCGGGATCACTTCCGCACCCATTAAGCGCATACGAAAAACGTTAGGCGACTGGCGTTCAACGTCTTTGGCACCCATATAAATACGGCATTTCAGGCCGAGCAGGGCGCTGGCAAGGGCCGACGCCACGCCATGCTGACCGGCACCGGTTTCGGCGATGATTTCGGTTTTACCCATCCGCTTCGCCAGTAAAGCCTGACCGAGCACCTGGTTAGTTTTATGCGCGCCGCCGTGCAGCAAATCTTCGCGCTTCAGATACAGCGTGGTGTTCGTCCCAGCCGTAATGTTCTGGCATTTGGTCAGCGCGGTTGGACGCCCGGCATAGTTTTTCAGCAGGTCGTTGAACTGAGCCTGAAATTCAGGATCTTTTTGCGCGCTGACAAAAGCTTCTTCCAGCTGGCGCAGAGCAGGCATCAGGATTTGTGGCACGTACATGCCGCCAAACTCACCAAAATAGGGGTTAAGTAATGTTGTCATTGTTCCTTTCCTTAATATGCGCGCAGCGTCTGGAAAACCGAGGCCAAAAGACGTGCGTCTTTGATGCCCGGTTGCGACTCTACAGCAGAATTAAAATCAAGTCCGGCGCAGCGGTTTGTGCCGCTTCCACGCAGTTATCTGCGCCTAAGCCCCCCGCCAGCAGAACGTTGCCAAGCGATTGACCATTTAATAGTGACCAGTCAAAACGTTGCCCGCTTCCACCCTGGCCGTTGTCTAAAACATATTTATCAACGTGCTGAAACTCGCGGGCGGGCAGGGTTTCACCGACGCTTAATGCTTTCCAGATGGCAACATGTGCTGGCAGAGCTTCACGCAGCGTATCGATATACAGCTGATCTTCATTACCATGCAGTTGCACTGCCGCCAGCGATAACACCTTAGCTTTGTCCACCACATCGGCAATATCGTGATTGCGGAACACGCCAACATACTGCAACGGTGCCGCAGCCATCACTTCCTGCGCCTGTTCAACGTTGACGCAACGCGGTGATGTCGCGACAAAAATCAACCCACCGTAAATCGCGCCCGCGTCATAAGCTGCTTTAGCATCTTGCCCACGCGTCAGGCCACATACTTTATTCTCACCCAGCAACACCCGGCGCACGGCGGCGTGCAAATCGTCATGGGCCATCAACGCCGAACCAATCAGAAAACCGTTAGCGAAGTGGCTTAACTCGCGCACCTGAGCGTAAGTATTGATGCCGGATTCGCTGATTACCGTTACGTTGTGCCCCAGTTTCGGCGCAAGCTCGCGGGTACGGTTGAGATCAATCGACAAATCACGCAGATCGCGGTTGTTGATGCCAACGACCTTTGCCCCTAATGCAATGGCGCGCTCCAGTTCCTCTTCATTACTGACTTCGGTCAGCCCCCCCATCTCCAGACTGTGAGCGACGGCTGCAAGCTGGCGATATTGGTCGTCATCCAGTACTGAAAGCATTAATAAGCAGGCATCGGCCTGGTAATAGCGCGCCAGATAGATCTGGTAAGGGTCGATAATGAAGTCTTTACATAAAATCGGCTGCGGGGCGATTTGGCTGACGATGGGGAGGAAATCAAAGCTCCCCTGAAAATATTTCTCATCAGTCAGCACCGAAATTGCCGAAGCGTAATGTTTATAAATGGCGGCAATGCGTGCCGGATCGAAATCATCACGGATCACGCCTTTTGACGGCGACGCTTTCTTGCACTCCAGAATAAACGCCGTGCGTGCACCCTGTAGCGCATCATAAAAATGTCGCGTGCTCGGCTGAACCTCATTCTGAAAACTGGCCAGCGGTTGCTGCTGTTTGCGGGTTTCTACCCAAATCGCCTTGTCTGCGACGATTTTCGCTAAAACGGTTTGCATCATTTACCCTCGTGCCGCCAGTGCGGTAACTCTGTCGTAAGCGGAACCACTGCGCAGTACCTCAAGAACGGTTTGCGCATTGGCTTGCAGATCTTCATGGCCATGCAGGCGCATTAACATGGCGACATTCGCCGCGACGGCTGCTTCGTGAGCGGCGTCGCCTTTACCTTGTAACAAGCGTGTTAAAATGTCACGGTTTTCTTCCGGTGTTCCGCCTGCCAGTTGCTCCTGGTGGTAGGGTGTCAGGCCAAAATCTTCTGCAGTTAGCTGATAGCTCTTAATTTCACCGTCATGCAGTTCGGCAACGATTGTCGGCGCGTGTAATGAAACTTCATCCATACCGCCGCTGTGCACTACCGCCGCGCGTTGATACCCCAGCACGCGCAAGGTTTCGGCAATCGGCAGCACCAGTTCCGGACTATAAACACCAATTAACGCCAGCGGCGGATGCGCCGGGTTAATCAATGGTCCCAGCACGTTGAACAGAGTGCGGGTTTTCAGTTGCTGGCGAACCGGCATCGCATGGCGAAATCCGGTGTGATATTTCGGCGCAAAGAGGAAACATACGCCTAACTCATCCAGCGCTTGGCGCGATTTATCGGCATTCATATCAAGATTAATACCGAACGCCGCCAGCAGATCGGACGAACCAGATTTACTGGAGACGCTACGGTTGCCGTGTTTCGCCACTTTCAGCCCACAGGCCGCGGCGACAAACGCACTGGCGGTGGAAATATTGATGCTGTTACTGCCGTCACCACCGGTGCCGACGATATCGGCAAACAGATAATCCGGGCGCGGGAACGGCGCGGCGTTTTCCAGTAACGCGGTTGCTGCTCCGGCGATCTCGTTCGGGTGCTCGCCGCGAATTTTCATGCTCACCAGCGCCGCCGCCAGTTGTTCCGGTTTCAGTTCGCCACGTACCACTGCTGAAAACAGCTGGTGGCTTTCTTGCTGGCTAAGCGTCTGCGCCTGATACAGTTTTTCCAGAATCGGTTGCAGCGTGTTGGTTGGCTCTAGTTTCCGCTGCGCCCAGGCCAGCGTTTGTTCCAGCAGGCGAGCGCCCTGGGTAGTAAGAATGGATTCCGGATGGAACTGGAATCCACAAACGCGATCCGCATCGTGACGTACTGCCATCACCATGCCATTAAAATGGGCGTTGATGGTTAAACCGGCCGGAATGTTACTGCCAACCAGCGAGTGATAACGCGCCACTGGTAGCGGGTTTGTTAATCCGGCAAACATCGCCTGACCGTCGTGTTCAATGCTGGAGGCTTTACCGTGGAGAATTTCGCCCGCCTGACCGACATAGCCCCCGTAAGCTTCGACAATCGCCTGATGTCCGAGGCAAATGCCAATAATGGGCAGCTTGCCACGCAAGCGGGTGAGGAGTTCCGGCATACAACCGGCTTCGCTCGGCACACCGGGGCCAGGAGAAAGCATCAGCACCGGATTGCTCATCGTCGCCAGGCGTTCAATTAAGGTCTGCGCCGGAATATGGTTGCGGTAAATCACCACATTATGCCCATTGCTGCGCAACTGATCTGCCAGGTTGTACGTAAAAGAGTCGATATTATCGAGCAGCAGAATGTCAGCCATCAGAAAGTTTCCTGTGCATGATGCGCGGTGGCAATAGCGCGCAGTACAGCGCGGGCTTTATTACGGGTTTCGTCGGCTTCCGACTGCGGAACAGAATCAAGGACTATGCCAGCACCGGCTTGCACGGTGGCGATACCGTTTTCCACCAGCGCTGAGCGGATCACAATGCAGGTGTCGAGATCGCCATGCGCGGTGAAATAACCTACCGCGCCGCCGTAGCTGCCGCGGCGACGACCTTCCGCCTCGGCAATTAACTGCATGGCGCGTACTTTCGGCGCACCGCTTAACGTCCCCATATTCATACAGGCGCGGTAAGCGTGCAGGGCGTCGAGATCGTGGCGCAGCTCACCGACCACGCGGGAGACCAGGTGCATCACGTAAGAGTAACGGTCAACTTTGGTAAGATCGGCGACGTAGCGGCTGCCGGGGGTGCAAATGCGTGCCAGATCATTACGGGCGAGATCCACCAGCATCAGATGTTCAGAAAGCTCTTTATGATCGGTACGCATTTCCAGTTCGATGCGGCTGTCGAGGTCTCTGTCCAGTGAACCATCGGCGCGACGACCGCGCGGGCGTGTTCCGGCAATCGGGTAGATCTCAATCTGGCGGCTGGTGGCGTCATACTTGAGCGAACTTTCCGGCGACGCGCCAAACAGGGTGAAATCATTATCCTGCATAAAAAACATGTACGGGCTGGGATTACTCTTTTTCAGCACGTAATAGGCCGCCAGCGGTGACGGGCAGGGCAGAGAGAAACGGCGAGACGGCACCACCTGGAAAATTTCTCCGGTGCGAATCGCTTTTTGCAACAAACGCACCACGCCACCGAACTCTTCATCGCTCTGGTTACATTCACAACGCATATGCGGCACGGAAACCACCGGCAGCGGCGGCGCGGCTTCGGTCAGCTGCTGGCGAAGATCGTTCAGGCGAGCAGTGAGACGTTGTTTTTCTTCTTCATTCGGAGCAAACAGGCTGGCCTGAATGCGGGTGTTTTTTTTCTGATGGTCAATCACCATCAGCGTTTCAGCGAGATAAAAACAGAAATCAGGGCAGTTATTTTCCGCTGACAGTTGCGGTAAATCTTCAAATCCCGCCACAAGGTCATAAGAGAACAGGCCGCCGAAGAACATTGCTTCTCGTTCTTCCTTCGGTACATTCAACAGATTCTGCAATAAACGGAAAGCGTCAAAAACCGAAAGGGAGCATAAGCGAGCGTCTTCATCCAGCAGTGGACTGACAGGGGGGAAGCGCAGCACACGGCAGTTTGGTGATTGTTCATTTTCCACACCCGCAGGCAGGGCGTTATCCAGTAGTGTCAGCAGGGCTTCGCCGTTGCCGGAAAGTGCCTGAATTGTGACAGTGTCACCTAATGCTGTAATGCGCAGCGCACTGTCTACCAGTAGCAGGCTTTTTAAATCATCTTTGCTGTCGATATCTGCGGATTCCAGCAGCAGCGTTGCCGGACGATCCCCACACAACTGGTGAAAAAGCGCAGTCGGGTTGTCGCGATAAGCGCCTTCGCAGGTTAGCAGTTCGAGAGTCGGTTTTTGTGTTTGCATTGTTATTCTCTAATTTTGTTCAAAAAAAAGCCCGCTCATTAGGCGGGCTGGGTATCTGATTGCTTTACGCATGGTGAATACACTGCCCGTTTCAGGAAGTGCGCCACCAAGCTTTCAGTACGAAAATTGCTTTCATTGTCGATACCCTTTTTACGTGAACTTGCGTACTAGTTAACTAGTTCGATGATTAATTGTCAACAGCTGATTTCAGAATATTTGCCAGAACCGTTATGATGTCGGCGCAAAAAACATTATCCAGAACGGGAGTGCGCCTTGAGCGACACGAATTACGCAGTGATTTACGACCTGCACAGCCATACCACAGCTTCCGATGGCTGCCTGACGCCAGAAGCATTGGTGCACCGTGCAGTCGAGATGCGCGTCGGCACCCTGGCGATCACCGACCATGACACCACAGCTGCAATCGCGCCAGCAAGAGAGGAAATTTCACGTTCGGGACTGGCGCTGAATCTTATTCCCGGCGTGGAAATTTCCACGGTCTGGGAAAATCATGAAATTCATATTGTCGGGCTGAATATTGATATTACTCATCCGCTAATGTGTGAGTTCCTCGCGCAGCAGACAGAACGGCGCAATCAGCGGGCGCAGCAAATTGCCGAAAGACTTGAAAAAGCGCAAATACCTGGGGCGCTGGAAGGCGCACAACGACTGGCGCAGGGCGGCGCAGTGACGCGCGGTCATTTTGCGCGTTTCCTTGTTGAGTGCGGCAAAGCCAGTTCAATGGCAGATGTCTTTAAAAAGTATCTGGCGCGCGGGAAAACCGGATACGTTTCGCCACAGTGGTGTACAATAGAACAAGCTATTGATGTCATTCATCATTCTGGCGGTAAGGCGGTGCTAGCTCATCCTGGGCGGTACAATCTTAGTGCTAAATGGCTGAAAAGATTGGTTGCGCATTTTGCCGAACACCACGGCGACGCGATGGAAGTCGCGCAGTGCCAGCAATCGCCCAATGAACGCACCCAGTTGACGACACTTGCGCGTCAGCATCATTTATGGGCATCACAAGGATCTGATTTTCATCAGCCATGCCCGTGGATCGAACTGGGTCGTAAACTCTGGCTGCCCGCAGGCGTTGAAGGCGTCTGGCAGCTATGGGAACAGCCGCAGAACACCACAGAGAGGGAATTATGAGCCAGTTTTTTTATATTCATCCTGATAACCCGCAGCAACGTCTGATCAACCAGGCGGTGGAGATCGTGCGTAAAGGCGGGGTGATTGTTTATCCAACTGATTCCGGCTATGCGCTCGGCTGTAAAATTGAAGATAAAAACGCGATGGAGCGTATTTGTCGTATTCGCCAGCTGCCGGACGGTCACAACTTTACCCTGATGTGTCGCGATCTTTCTGAACTTTCGACCTATTCATTCGTGGATAACGTTGCGTTTCGTTTAATGAAAAACAACACGCCGGGCAACTATACCTTCATCCTGAAGGGGACGAAGGAGGTGCCACGCCGTCTGTTGCAGGAAAAACGCAAAACCATCGGTATGCGTGTGCCTTCTAACCCGATTGCGCAGGCGTTGCTTGAAGCACTGGGCGAACCGATGCTTTCCACTTCGCTAATGCTGCCAGGCAGCGAATTTACCGAATCCGATCCAGAAGAAATTAAAGACCGTCTGGAAAAACAGGTGGATTTGATTATCCACGGCGGCTATCTCGGACAGAAACCGACAACGGTCATTGATCTTACCGATGATACGCCGGTCGTGGTGCGTGAAGGCGTGGGTGATGTGAAGCCTTTCTTATAACAAATTGCGTTCCACGGATGGAAGACTATGGCAGGGAAGTTTCGCTGCATTTTGCTGTTGATAGCAGGGCTGTTTGTATCATCTCTAAGTTATGCAGAAAACCCGGAGATCCCTTCTTATGAAGAAGGGATCTCGCTCTTTGATGTTGAAGCCACTCTGCAACCGGATGGGGTGCTCGACATCAAAGAAAATATTCATTTTCAGGCGCGAAATCAGCAGATTAAGCACGGATTTTATCGTGATTTACCACGACTCTGGATGCAGCCTGATGGGGACGCTGCACTGCTGAACTATCATATTGTTGGCGTCACTCGTGATGGTATTCCTGAACCCTGGCATCTTGACTGGCATATCGGGTTAATGAGTATTGTCGTGGGCGATAAACAACGTTTCTTGCCTCAAGGCGACTATCATTATCAAATTCATTATCAGGTTAAAAATGCTTTCCTGCGTGAGGGAGATTCAGATCTGTTAATCTGGAACGTGACTGGTAACCACTGGCCGTTTGAAATCTATAAGACCCGATTTTCACTCAAGTTCCCTGATATCGCGGGTAATCCATTTAGCGAAATCGATCTCTTTACTGGAGAAGAGGGCGACACATATCGAAATGGCCGCATCCTTGAGGACGGAAGAATTGAATCCCGCGATCCGTTTTATCGAGAAGATTTCACGGTACTCTACCGCTGGCCTCACGCGTTACTTAGCAATGCCCCGGCTCCACAAACGACGAATATTTTCAGCCATCTTCTTTTACCCTCCACGTCATCGTTGTTAATTTGGTTTCCGTGTCTATTCCTGGTTTGTGGATGGTTATATCTCTGGAAGCGCAGGCCGCAATTTACGCCGGTAGATGTGATTGAAACCGATGTCATTCCGCCAGATTACACGCCCGGCATGTTACGTCTCGATGCGAAGCTGGTTTACGACGATAAAGGTTTCTGTGCCGATATCGTAAATCTGATCGTGAAGGGAAAAATTCATCTGGAAGATCAGTATGATAAGAACCAGCAAATCCTGATTTGTGTTAATGAAGGCGCGACCAGAAATAATGAGGTATTACTGCCCGCAGAGCAGTTATTACTGGAAGCGTTATTTCGTAAAGGCGATAAGGTCGTTCTTACGGGGAGACGCAACAGAGTCTTACGCAGGGCATTTTTACGGATGCAGAAATTTTATCTGCCGCGTAAAAAGTCTTTGTTTTACCGGCCTGATACGTTTTTGCAATGGGGTGGACTGGCAATATTGGCGATCATTCTCTACGGTAACCTGAGTCCCGTAGGTTGGGCAGGAATGAGTCTGGTAGGCGATATGTTTATTATGATCTGCTGGATTATTCCTTTTTTATTTTGTTCCCTTGAGCTTTTGTTTGCCCGCGATGATGACAAGCCTTGCGTTAATCGTGCAATCATCACTTTGTTTTTACCACTGATTTGTTCAGGCGTGGCCTTCTATTCTCTCTATATCAATGTCGGAGATGTATTCTTTTACTGGTATATGCCAGCGGGTTATTTTAGCGCTGTTTGCCTGACCGGTTATCTCACTGGCATGGGGTATATTTTTCTGCCAAAGTTTACCCAAACTGGGCAGCAACGTTATGCCCGCGGTGAAGCTATCGTTAACTATCTTGCGCGTAAAGAGGCAGCAACACACAGTGGACGTCGGCGGAAAGGGGAAACACGGAAACTGGATTACGCGTTGCTAGGTTGGGCTATATCGGCAAATTTGGGGAGGGAATGGGCGTTACGCATTGCCCCTTCGCTTTCTTCGGCGATTCGCGCTCCAGAGATTGCCCGTAACGGCGTTTTATTCTCATTACAGACGCACCTAAGTTGCGGGGCCAATACCAGTTTGTTGGGGCGAAGTTATTCCGGTGGTGGTGCTGGCGGCGGCGCGGGTGGCGGAGGCGGTGGTGGCTGGTAATTAAGCTGATGTTAATCGAAACAAGCTTTAACCATAAAGATAGTGTAGTATGTTGCGCCTCAAAGCCAGGCCGATAAACGTCGAGTCGTTTACTTAAGGCCTGAAGAGTTCAAACAGACTTTACTATCAGTGAGTCAGATGTAAGTTCTGACTCACTGTTGCACAAAAGCATATCAGACGCCTGGGAAGGCGACACCAAAAGGAAGCTCTATGAGCGAAAAATTACAGAAAGTGCTGGCCCGCGCTGGCCACGGCTCCCGCCGTGAAATCGAATCTATTATTGAAGCCGGTCGTGTGAGTGTTGATGGCAAAATTGCTAAACTCGGCGATCGCGTTGAAGTTACCCCTGGGCTGAAAATTCGTATCGATGGTCATCTGATTTCGGTACGTGAGTCCGCTGAACAAATTTGTCGCGTTCTGGCCTATTACAAACCGGAAGGTGAGTTGTGTACCCGTAACGATCCGGAAGGGCGTCCGACGGTGTTTGACCGTCTGCCAAAGCTGCGTGGCGCACGCTGGATTGCCGTAGGTCGTCTGGACGTTAACACCTGTGGTCTGCTGCTGTTCACCACCGATGGTGAACTGGCAAACCGTTTAATGCATCCAAGCCGTGAAGTTGAACGTGAATACGCCGTGCGTGTATTTGGTCAGGTTGACGACGCGAAACTGCGTGATTTGAGTCGTGGCGTGCAACTGGAAGATGGTCCGGCAGCTTTTAAAATCATCAAGTTCAGCGGCGGCGAAGGGATCAACCAGTGGTACAACGTGACTCTGACCGAAGGCCGTAACCGTGAAGTTCGTCGTCTGTGGGAAGCGGTTGGTGTGCAGGTGAGCCGCCTGATCCGTGTTCGTTACGGTGATATCCCACTGCCAAAAGGTCTGCCACGCGGTGGCTGGACGGAGCTGGACCTCGCCCAGACTAACTATCTGCGCGAACTGGTGGAGCTTCCGCCAGAAACCAGCTCTAAAGTCGCTGTAGAAAAAGACCGTCGTCGCATGAAGGCTAATCAGATTCGTCGTGCGGTGAAACGTCACAGTCAGGTGAGCGGCGGTCGTCGTTCTGGCGGGCGTAATAACGGTTAATCAAAGTATGCCGGACGTCATATCCGGCATTTTTACAGATTAATAATCAATCCCTATTTGCGCCTTAACACCGGCATCAAACGCATGTTTGATGGGGCGCAGCTCACTTACCGTATCCGCTAGTTCAAGAATATCCCGATGACAGCCTCGACCCGTGATAATCACCGTCTGTTGATGTGGACGTTCATTTAACGCCTGCACCACTTCTTCCAGTGGCAAATAGTCATACGCCACCATATACGTCAGTTCATCAAGCAAAACCATATCCAGTGAGGAATCAGCAAGCATCCGCTTTGCATGTTGCCAGACTTCGCGGCAGGCGGCGGTATCAGACTCGCGGTTTTGTGTATCCCAGGTAAAGCCCGTTGCCATCACCTGAAACTCAACGCCATGTGGTTCCAGCAGATTGCGTTCGCCATTAGGCCAGGTGCCTTTAATAAACTGCACGACGCCCACTTTTTTTCCGTGACCAACTGCGCGTGTTGCCGTACCAAATGCCGCGGTGGTTTTGCCTTTTCCATTGCCGGTAAAGACGATGATAATACCGCGTTCATCCTGGGGCCTGGGCCACACGAGCATCTACTTTTTCTTTCACTCGCTGCTGACGCTGTTGGTAGCGTTCATCACTCATTGGGAAATTCCTGGTTTACGGCCCGGTTGGGCGTCAAAGGTCATGCCGGTTTTACGGCGGCTGTCATCGCCCATCAGCCAGAGGTAGAGCGGCATGATATCAGCGGGTGTTTTAAGTTTCTGTGGATCTTCGGTCGGGAAGGCGCTTGCGCGCATTGCGGTGCGCGTACCGCCTGGGTTAATGCAGTTGACGCGCAGGCGCTGCTGATATTCATCGGCCAGTACCTGCATCATCCCTTCGGTGGCAAATTTCGACGCTGCATATGCACCCCAGTTAGCTCGTCCCTGACGTCCAACGCTTGATGAAGTAAAGACCAGTGAACCGGCGTCCGATTTGAGTAATAAAGGAAGCAGTGCCTGGGTGAGCATAAAGGTGGCATTAACGTTGACCTGCATGACGTCCTGCCAGACCTGCGGATTTTGTTCGCTCATTGGGCAAATATCGCCGAGCAATCCGGCATTATGCAAAACACCATCCAGACGCGGATAATTAACGACAATGCGCTGTGCCAGTTGTTGGCAATTTTCGGACGTGCAGGTCAGCAAATCGAGAATAAACCACTGTGGCTGACGCCCAGTTTCTTCGTTTATGTGGCTGGCTACCTGACGTAATTTTTCTTCATTACGGCCCAACAGAATCACTGTCGCACCATAGCGTGCATACGTCATCGCGGCTTCACGACCAATCCCATCGCTGGCTCCCGTCACCAGGATAATGCGATCATTGAGTAAATCTTGTTTTGGCTGGTAATGCATGGCTACTCCTCAACGACGTTGTCTGTCGCGCTGCCAGTGTACTTTATGACTTTGGGGCTTTATGCCTGAAACAGAAGGGCATTTCAATCAGCCTGGGGCGATAACACCGCAAAATGGATACTTTGTCATACTTCGCTGCAATAACATCTCTGCGAGACGGCTTAACATGCCTGTTGTAAACTGTGAGCCAAAGCGTTGTTTAACCAAGGTGGGGACTCGTGGAATTGTTGTCTGAATATGGTTTGTTTTTGGCGAAAATCGTTACCGTTGTGCTAGCGATTGCGGCGATTGCCGCCATTATTGTCAATGTTGCTCAACGTAATAAACGCCAGCGTGGCGAGTTACGGGTCAACAATCTCAGCGAACAGTATAAGGAGATGAAAGAAGAACTGGCCGCGGCGCTGATGGGCTCACATCAGCAAAAACAGTGGCACAAAGCGCAGAAGAAAAAGCACAAGCAAGAAGCGAAAGCAGCAAAAGCGAAAGCCAAACTGGGCGAGGTGGCAACTGACAGTAAACCTCGCGTCTGGGTGCTGGATTTTAAAGGCAGCATGGACGCCCATGAAGTGAACTCGCTACGTGAAGAGATAACGGCGGTACTCGCAGCATTCAAACCGCAGGATCAGGTTGTGCTCCGTCTGGAAAGCCCTGGTGGCATGGTGCATGGTTACGGGTTGGCGGCTTCGCAGCTGCAGCGTCTGCGTGATAAAAACATTCCTTTAACTGTTACGGTAGACAAAGTCGCTGCCAGCGGCGGTTACATGATGGCCTGTGTGGCGGACAAAATTGTTTCCGCACCGTTTGCTATTGTGGGTTCCATTGGGGTGGTGGCGCAAATGCCCAACTTTAACCGCTTCCTGAAAAGCAAATATATTGATATCGAACTGCACACTGCCGGGCAGTATAAGCGTACTCTGACGTTGCTGGGTGAAAATACCGAAGAAGGGCGGGAGAAATTCCGCGAAGAGTTGAACGAAACGCATCAGTTGTTTAAAGATTTTGTGAAGCGTATGCGTCCGTCTCTGGATATTGAACAGGTGGCAACAGGTGAACACTGGTACGGACAACAGGCGGTAGAGAAAGGCCTGGTTGATGAAATCAACACCAGTGATGAAGTTATTCTTAGCCTGATGGAAGGCCGTGAAGTGGTTAATGTACGCTATATGCAGCGTAAACGACTCATTGACCGATTCACCGGCAGCGCGGCAGAGAGCGCCGATCGATTGTTGCTACGCTGGTGGCAGCGGGGTCAAAAGCCATTGATGTAAAAGACAAACGCGAGGCTAAGACCTCGCGTTTTGCTTTAATCAACCAGATGATATTTTTCTGAAAGCACATGGGCCAGGTGTTTGAACATATTAAACACCGCGGTGCTTTTGGCTGTTGGCAATCCTTGTTCATCTAAAAAGTAGTCGCCGGTAAATACCAGCACGCCATTACGCTGCGTGACGCCGGTGGCTTCAATCCCTGCGAGCGTATCCTCATGCTCACGAATGATTTTGTTGGCCTCTTTCAACAGCGTTTCGCGGTCGATGGGTTGTGTCTCTTTGTTCATTATTTACTCCTTAAACAAGGACATTAGTCTACGCCAGGCATGGCTTGCAGACAAATATACCACGCTGGTGGCAAGAGCGCCTTACTGGCAACTTTGGATTTTGCATGCTAATAAAGTTGCGTATCGGATTTTATCAGGTACAGTGTGACGACTTTCGTCAATCTGGCAATAGATTTGCTTGACATTCGACCAAAATTCCGTCGTGCTATAGCGCCTGTAGGCCAAGACCTGTTAACTCAGTCACCTGAATTTTCGTGAACAGAGTCACGACAAGGGGTTGATATCCGCAGAGAACGAGTCCATATCGGTAACTCGTTGCCAGTGGAAGGTTTATCAACGTGCGACGCATTCCTGGAAGAATCAAATTAGGTAAGGTGAATATGGGTAAAGCTCTTGTCATCGTTGAGTCCCCGGCAAAAGCCAAAACGATCAACAAGTATCTGGGTAGTGACTACGTGGTGAAATCCAGCGTCGGTCACATCCGCGATTTGCCGACCAGTGGCTCAGCTGCCAAAAAGAGTGCCGACTCTACCTCCACCAAGACGGCTAAAAAGCCTAAAAAGGATGAACGTGGCGCTCTCGTCAACCGTATGGGGGTTGACCCGTGGCACAATTGGGAGGCGCACTATGAAGTGTTGCCTGGTAAAGAGAAGGTCGTCTCTGAACTGAAACAACTGGCTGAAAAAGCCGACCACATCTATCTCGCAACCGACCTTGACCGCGAAGGGGAAGCCATTGCATGGCACCTGCGGGAAGTGATTGGGGGTGATGATGCGCGCTATAGCCGAGTGGTGTTTAACGAAATTACTAAAAACGCGATCCGCCAGGCATTTAACAAACCGGGTGAGCTGAATATTGATCGTGTTAATGCCCAGCAGGCGCGTCGCTTTATGGACCGCGTGGTGGGGTATATGGTTTCGCCGCTGCTATGGAAAAAGATCGCTCGTGGTCTGTCTGCCGGTCGTGTGCAGTCGGTGGCGGTTCGCCTGGTGGTCGAGCGTGAGCGTGAAATTAAAGCGTTCGTGCCGGAAGAGTTCTGGGAAGTCGATGCCAGCACGACCACGCCATCTGGTGAAGCGTTGGCGTTACAGGTGACTCATCAGAACGACAAACCGTTCCGTCCGGTCAACAAAGAACAAACTCAGGCTGCGGTAAGTCTGCTGGAAAAAGCGCGCTACAGCGTGCTGGAACGTGAAGACAAACCGACAACCACTAAACCTGGCGCTCCTTTTATTACCTCTACGCTGCAACAAGCTGCCAGCACCCGTCTTGGATTTGGCGTGAAAAAAACCATGATGATGGCGCAGCGTTTGTATGAAGCAGGCTATATCACTTACATGCGTACCGACTCCACTAACCTGAGTCAGGACGCGGTAAATATGGTTCGCGGTTATATCAGCGATAATTTTGGTAAGAAATATCTGCCGGAAAGTCCGAATCAGTACGCCAGCAAAGAAAACTCACAGGAAGCGCACGAAGCGATTCGTCCTTCTGACGTCAATGTGATGGCGGAATCGCTGAAGGATATGGAAGCAGATGCGCAGAAACTGTACCAGTTAATCTGGCGTCAGTTCGTAGCCTGCCAGATGACCCCAGCGAAATATGACTCCACGACGCTGACCGTTGGTGCGGGCGATTTCCGCCTGAAAGCACGCGGTCGTATTTTGCGTTTTGATGGCTGGACAAAAGTGATGCCTGCGTTGCGTAAAGGCGATGAAGATCGCATCTTACCAGCAGTTAATAAAGGCGATGCTCTGACGCTCGTTGAACTTACACCAGCCCAGCACTTTACCAAGCCGCCAGCCCGTTTCAGTGAAGCATCGCTGGTTAAAGAGCTGGAAAAACGCGGTATCGGTCGTCCGTCTACCTATGCGTCGATCATTTCGACCATTCAGGATCGTGGCTACGTGCGAGTAGAAAATCGTCGTTTCTATGCGGAAAAAATGGGCGAAATCGTCACCGATCGCCTTGAAGAAAATTTCCGCGAGTTAATGAACTACGACTTCACCGCACAGATGGAAAACAGCCTCGACCAGGTGGCAAATCACGAAGCAGAGTGGAAAGCTGTACTGGATCACTTCTTCTCGGATTTCACCCAGCAGTTAGATAAAGCTGAAAAAGATCCGGAAGAGGGTGGTATGCGCCCGAACCAGATGGTTCTGACCAGCATTGACTGCCCGACTTGTGGTCGCAAAATGGGGATTCGCACAGCGAGCACCGGGGTATTCCTTGGCTGTTCTGGTTATGCGCTGCCGCCGAAAGAGCGTTGCAAAACCACCATTAACCTGGTGCCGGAAAACGAAGTGCTGAACGTACTGGAAGGCGAAGACGCTGAAACCAACGCGCTGCGCGCAAAACGTCGTTGCCCGAAATGCGGCACGGCGATGGACAGCTATCTCATCGATCCGAAACGTAAGTTGCATGTCTGTGGTAATAACCCAACCTGCGACGGTTACGAGATCGAAGAGGGCGAATTCCGCATTAAAGGTTATGACGGCCCGATCGTTGAGTGTGAAAAATGTGGCTCTGAAATGCACCTGAAAATGGGGCGTTTCGGTAAATACATGGCCTGCACCAACGAAGAGTGTAAAAACACACGTAAGATTTTACGTAACGGCGAAGTGGCACCACCGAAAGAAGATCCGGTGCCATTACCTGAGCTGCCGTGCGAAAAATCAGATGCTTATTTCGTGCTGCGTGACGGCGCTGCGGGTGTTTTCCTGGCTGCCAACACTTTCCCGAAATCGCGTGAAACGCGTGCGCCACTGGTGGAAGAGCTTTATCGCTTCCGCGACCGTCTGCCGGAAAAACTGCGTTATCTGGCCGATGCGCCACAGCAGGATCCGGAAGGTAATAAGACCATGGTTCGCTTTAGCCGTAAAACCAAACAGCAATATGTCTCTTCGGAAAAAGACGGAAAGGCGACTGGCTGGTCAGCATTTTATGTTGATGGCAAATGGGTTGAAGGAAAAAAATAACCTTTAATTCTGTCAGGTTTTTATAAACAAAGGGTCGCGGGTAATGATTCCAACTTACTGATAGTGTTTTATGTTCAGATAATGCCCGATGACCTTGTCATGCAGCTCCACCGATTTTGAGAACGACAGTGACTTCCGTCCCAGCCTTGCCAGATGTTGTCTCAGATTCAGATTATGTCGCTCAATGCGCTGAGTGTAACGCTTGCTGATAACGTGCAGCTTTCCCTTCAGGCGTGATTCATACAGCGGCCAGCCATCCGTCATCCATACCACGACCTCAAAGGCCGACAGCAGGCTCAGAAGACGCTCCAGTGTGGCCAGAGTGCGTTCACCGAAGAC
>NZ_MDGW01000575.1:0-18474 GCF_001712525.1 Shigella sp. FC1661 | reverse complement strand
CACCCCGTCAGTAGCTGAACAGGAGGGACAGCTGATAGAAACAGAAGCCACTGGAGCACCTCAAAAACACCATCATACACTAAATCAGTAAGTTGGCAGCATCACCGCACGACGGTTGCAATTATCAGGACAGCAAACAACGAAAAGAGAAAAACAAAATGAATTACGAATTACTGACCACTGAAAATGCCCCGGTAAAAATGTGGACCAAAGGCGTGCCGGTAGAAGCCGATGCGCGTCAGCAACTTATTAATACGGCGAAGATGCCGTTTATTTTCAAACATATTGCGGTAATGCCTGATGTACACCTGGGTAAAGATTCCACCATTGGTAGCGTGATCCCGACCAAAGGGGCGATTATTCCGGCGGCGGTGGGCGTGGATATTGGCTGTGGAATGAACGCGCTGCGTACCGCGTTAACGGCGGAAGACCTGCCTGAAAACCTGGCAGAGCTGCGTCAGGCGATTGAAACGGCCGTGCCGCACGGGCGTACTACCGGGCGTTGTAAACGTGATAAAGGCGCATGGGAAAACCCGCCTGTTAACGTCGATGCGAAATGGGCTGAGCTTGAAGCCGGTTATCAGTGGTTAACGCAAAAATATCCCCGTTTCCTGAATACCAATAACTATAAACACCTGGGAACGCTGGGAACCGGTAACCACTTTATTAAAATCTGCCTTGATGAGTCGGACCAGGTGTGGATTATGCTGCACTCCGGTTCACGCGGAATTGGTAACGCCATCGGGACTTACTTTATCGATCTGGCACAAAAAGAGATGCAGGAAACGCTTGAGACGTTGCCGTCGCGTGATCTGGCGTACTTTATGGAAGGTACGGAATACTTTGATGATTACCTGAAAGCCGTGGCCTGGGCGCAGCTTTTTGCCAGCCTTAACCGCGATGCGATGATGGAAAACGTGGTAACGGCATTGCAGAGCATTACGCAGAAAACGGTCAGACAGCCACAAACGCTGGCGATGGAAGAGATCAACTGTCACCACAACTATGTGCAAAAAGAACAGCACTTTGGTGAAGAGATCTACGTGACGCGTAAAGGCGCGGTGTCTGCGCGTGCTGGTCAATATGGAATTATTCCCGGTTCGATGGGAGCAAAAAGCTTTATCGTCCGTGGGCTGGGAAATGAAGAGTCGTTCTGTTCGTGCAGCCACGGTGCCGGGCGGGTAATGAGCCGAACTAAAGCGAAAAAACTGTTCAGCGTGGAAGATCAAATTCGTGCCACCGCGCATGTGGAATGCCGTAAAGATGCCGAAGTGATCGACGAAATCCCGATGGCGTATAAAGATATTGATGCGGTGATGACGGCACAAAGCGATCTGGTGGAAGTTATCTATACCCTGCGTCAGGTGGTGTGCGTAAAAGGATAAATGATGAAAAGGATGATTGCGCTGGATGGCGCACAGGGCGAAGGTGGCGGGCAGATTCTGCGCGCGGCGCTGAGCCTGTCGATGATAACCGGCCAGCCATTTACCATCACCAGCATTCGTGCCGGGCGGGCGAAACCGGGGCTGTTGCGCCAGCATCTGACCGCGGTAAAAGCGGCTGCGGAAATTTGTAGGGCAACGGTGGAAGGCGCGGAGCTGGGGTCGCAGCGTCTGGTCTTCCGGCCTGGCGCCGTGCGCGGCGGCGAGTACCGCTTTGCTATCGGTAGTGCCGGAAGCTGTACGCTGGTGCTGCAAACGGTGCTGCCCGCGCTGTGGTTTGCCGATGGACCTTCGCGTGTTGAAGTGAGCGGAGGCACCGATAACCCGTCGGCGCCGCCTGCGGATTTTATCCGCCGGGTGCTGGAGCCGCTGCTGGCGAAAATAGGAATTCATCAGCAAACCACGCTGTTACGTCACGGTTTTTATCCTGCCGGAGGCGGCGTGGTGGCAACGGAAGTCTCGCCCGTGGCATCGTTTAACACCTTGCAACTTGGCGAGCGCGGGAACATTGTGCAGATGCGTGGAGAAGTTCTATTAGCTGGTGTGCCGCGCCATGTTGCTGAGCGTGAAATCGCTACACTGGCGGGGAGTTTTTCCCTGCATGAACAGAATATTCATAACCTGCCGCGCGACCAGGGGCCGGGTAATACCGTCTCGCTGGAAGTCGAAAGTGAAAATATCACTGAACGCTTTTTCGTCGTCGGTGAAAAGCGCGTCAGTGCCGAGGTGGTAGCCGCGCAGTTAGTGAAAGAGGTGAAACGCTACCTGGCAAGCCCGGCGGCAGTGGGGGAATATCTCGCCGACCAGCTGGTGCTACCGATGGCGCTGGCGGGCGCGGGAGAATTTACGGTCGCCCATCCTTCATGCCATCTGCTGACCAATATCGCCGTGGTGGAGCGTTTCTTGCCGGTGCGGTTTGGTTTGATAGAAACAGATGGCGTAACGCGGGTGAGTATTGAATGATGTAAAGATGTAAACCGGATCCAATGCATTATCCGGCTAAACTCACACCCCATATCCCATCATCTTCAGCAGTTTCTGCGCGTGTTGTACCGCGGCCTGACGGTGGGCGACGCCGAGTTTTTGGTACAGATTGCGGATATGCGTCTTGATGGTGGTTGCCGCCACTTCCAGCTCGCCCGCAATTTGCTCATTGCTGTAACCGGAGTAGATCAGCCCCAGGACCTGCCATTCACGTTGGGTCAACGGGCTGGTGCGGATCAGTTCTGGCACTTCCGGATGATTTAGCAGACGTTCAACGAAATTCTCATCGAAATGGGCGAATTTATGCCGATGATGTTGATTGATTTCTCGCAGAATACGCTGCGCGCGATGCTGTTCCAGTTCCGGCAGCGTATTGAGTTGAATCAGCTGGCGCAGTTGTTGCGCCATCGCTTCGCCTTCGATGACAAAATGACTGATAAATCCGGTGCGATTCGCCAGTTTTAATGCGTCCAGCAACACGCGCTGGGCGTCACTTTTACGTCCGGCCTGCCAGTACAGTTGATTAAGCAGCAACAGGTTACGGTTGAGATCGCTCATCAACCGCAGACTGCGGGCATTTTCATTGAGTTCTTCGAGAACAATTTCCGCAGGTTCAAACTCGCCCAGCAAGATTTGTGCGCGGGCAATGTTGCGCCATTGACCTTGCAGGAAGTGGTTGTTCGCAAACTCCGGTTTAGCCGTATGACGCAACCAGTTGGCAGCGGCGGCTTTATCGCCGGTCATTTGCCAGTAAATCACCCGGACTTTGTTGGCGTTAGAGATCCAGTCGCTGTGATATTTGCCATTCCCCAGCAGGTTTTCCAGACGGTTCAGCTGGCTACGGGCGTTATCTAAATCACCACGGGCCAGCGAGCATTGAATCAACATTGCCAGGCACTGAAGCTGTTGCTGTGGCTGATAAGACGACAAGACTTCAATCCCGCTACGCGCCGACGCTTCGGCTTCATCCAGCCGTGCTCAGGCCCATAACAGTTGTGCTCGGATGCGCACCAGAAACTCATGCATCGGCAGCTGTTCCAGATGCTGCTCGTTGATCAGCTGGAACGCTTTTTCCTGTGTTTCCCACGCGGTTTGCAGGAACCCTTGGGCAAACAGAATTTCACTTTGCTGGATTAAACTCCATAAGGCGTAGTGCCAGACGTCGTGCTGGCGTGCCATCTGTTCGGTTTGCTGCATTAGCGCCAGTGAGCGGGTCAATTCGCCTTTGCAGTGCAGCACTTCACCCAGCACCGAGGTTGCCACAATGCGGCTATAGAACCAGCCCGGTGGCAGCTCTTCCAGTGCCAGTTTTGCCAGCCGTTCCGCTTCATCCGGATTACCATCGTTAATCGCCACCAGGGCGCGCAGAGCGTTAAATTCTGCGTGCATGGTGCCTTCTCTGATGTCCTTGATTTCATGTTCAGCACGGGCTAGCAGGGTGTTAACTTCGCCATAGCGATGTTGGCTTTGCATTAGCCACGCCTGCAATAACACTAACTGCGGATTTTCCAGCAAACTGTCCCACGGCAGGGCCTTAAGCGACTATTCCAGCAGCGACAGTTCGCTATGGTTGAACAAACTCCAGGCGTGATTAAGCAGAATATCGCGCAGCATCAGCGCATCGCCTGCCGCCAGCGCATGATGAATCGCTTCGCTGGGAAATCCCTGGGCCATCCAGCTTTCTGCGGCGGCACGGTGGATTTCCGGCAGCTCCGCCGCCAGTTCCCACTGGCAGCGCTGGCGCAGGAAGTTGCCAAACAGCGGGTGATAGCAGAACCACTCGCCGGTATCATCCATCCGCTGTAAAAACAGCCCCTGACGCTCAATCTCTTCGAGACGCATTTGCCCGTTTTCTTCGCCGGTCACACGGGTGATGAGCGCATCGTTCATTGAGCGCAAAATGGCGCTTTTCAACAGAAAATGGCGCGTTGCGAGATCGACGTTATCCAAAACCTCATCGACCAGATAATCCGAAAGATGGCTGGCATTGATTCCCGCCAGGCGGCGTGCCGACTTATGGGCTGAGTGGGTATTCTGCCGGGCGGAGAGGGCGATTAGCTGTAGTGCCGTCGCCCAACCGGAAACGTCATCGCAAATCCGACTGCTTTCTGCGGCTTCAATCGGCGATGACAGACGGCAATCAAAAAACTGCTTCGCTTCCTGATGGGTAAATGCCAGTTGCTGACTGCCAATTTCCAGCAGTTGGTCACGAACACGCAGATTGGCAATGCCCAGTTGCGGAAGGTTGCGTGACAACACCACCAGGGTGAGATTTTCTGGTTGATGGCGAATAAAGAAGCGCATTGACTCGTGGATCACTGGATTAGTGATCAGATGATAGTCATCGATGACCAGATAAAGTGGGCTATGCCATTCCGCCAGCTCAATGAAAAGCTGGGCGAAGAGTGACGTCAGGCTGGCATATTGCCGTTTTTGCGCCATCGTCTCACATATCGCACAGTGACCGTTGGTTGCCTGCTGCACGGTGGCAATGAGATAGCTGGCGAAACGCTCTTGCTGGTTATCACCTTCATCCAGCGAGTACCAGCCGATATCGTTTTTGCCTGCCGCCCACTGGGAAATGAGGGTGGTCTTTCCGTAGCCCGCAGGACTCGTGATCAGCGCCAGCCGGAAGTTGTTCGCGCCGGAAAGTTTAGCCAGCAGGCGCTCACGAACCACGGTATGGTCGAGTCGAACCGGACGACTTAGTTTTGACGGAATCAGCATAGTTAATCACTTCACTGTGGAAAATGAGGAAATATTATTTTTTTTGCGCTTCGTAATTAATGGTTATAAGGTCGGCCAGAAACCTTTCTAATGCAAGCGATGACGTTTTTTTATGTGTCTGAATTTGCACTGTGTCACAATTCCAAATCTTTATTAACAACTCACCTAAAACGACGCTGATCCAGCGTGAATACTGGTTTCCCTTATGTTCATCAGATTCATTTAAGCAAGGGTTTCTTCTTCATTCCTGATGAAAGTGCCATCTAAAAAGATGATCTTAATAAATCTATTAAGAATGAGATGGAGCACACTGGATATTTTACTTGTGAAACTGTTTCACTCCTTTACTTAATTTATAGAGTTACCTTCCGCTTTTTGAAAATACGCAACGGCCATTTTTTGCACTTAGATACAGATTTTCTGCGCTGTATTGCATTGATTTGCTGCTAATCCTGTGGTTTGCACTAGCTTTAAGTGGTTGAGATCACATTTCCTTGCTCATCCCCGCAACTCCTCCCTGCCTAATCCCCCGCAGGATGAGGAAGGTCAACATCGAGCCTGGCAAACTAGCGATAACGTTGTGTTGAAAATCTAAGAAAAGTGGAACTCCTATGTCACAACCTATTTTTAACGATAAGCAATTTCAGGAAGCGCTTTCACGTCAGTGGCAGCGTTATGGCTTAAATTCTGCGGCTGAAATGACTCCTCGCCAGTGGTGGCTAGCAGTGAGTGAAGCACTGGCCGAAATGCTGCGTGCTCAGCCATTCGCCAAGCCGGTGGCGAATCAGCGACATGTTAACTACATCTCAATGGAGTTTTTGATTGGTCGCCTGACGGGCAACAACCTGTTGAATCTCGGCTGGTATCAGGATGTACAGGATTCGTTGAAGGCTTATGACATCAATCTGACGGACCTGCTGGAAGAAGAGATCGACCCGGCGCTGGGTAACGGTGGTCTGGGACGTCTGGCGGCGTGCTTCCTCGACTCAATGGCAACTATCGGTCAGTCTGCGACGGGTTACGGTCTGAACTATCAATATGGTTTGTTCCGCCAGTCTTTTGTCGATGGCAAACAGGTTGAAGCGCCGGATGACTGGCATCGCAGAACTACCCGTGGTTCCGCCACAACGAAGCACTGGATGTGCAGGTAGGGATTGGCGGTAAAGTGACGAAAGACGGACGCTGGGAGCCGGAGTTTACCATTACCGGTCAAGCGTGGGATCTCCCCGTTGTCGGCTATCGTAATGGCGTGGCGCAGCCGCTGCGTCTGTGGCAGGCGACGCACGCGCATCCGTTTGATCTGACTAAATTTAACGACGGTGATTTCCTGCGTGCCGAACAGCAGGGCATCAATGCGGAAAAACTGACCAAAGTTCTCTATCCAAACGACAACCATACTGCCGGTAAAAAGCTGCGCTTGATGCAGCAGTACTTCCAGTGTGCCTGTTCGGTAGCGGATATTTTGCGTCGCCATCATCTGGCGGGGCGTAAACTGCACGAACTGGCGGATTATGAAGTTATTCAGCTGAACGATACCCACCCAACTATCGCGATTCCAGAACTGCTGCGCGTGCTGATCGATGAGCACCAGATGAGCTGGGATGACGCCTGGGCCATTACCAGCAAAACTTTCGCTTACACCAACCATACCCTGATGCCAGAAGCGCTGGAACGCTGGGATGTGAAACTGGTGAAAGGCTTACTGCCGCGCCATATGCAGATTATTAACGAAATTAATACTCGCTTTAAAACGCTGGTGGAGAAAACCTGGCCGGGCGATGAAAAAGTGTGGGCCAAACTGGCGGTGGTGCACGATAAACAAGTGCATATGGCGAACCTGTGTGTGGTTGGCGGTTTCGCGGTGAACGGTGTTGCGGCGCTGCACTCTGATCTGGTGGTGAAAGATCTGTTCCCGGAATATCACCAGCTATGGCCGAACAAATTCCATAACGTCACCAACGGTATTACCCCACGTCGCTGGATCAAACAGTGCAACCCTGCACTGGCGGCTCTGTTGGATAAATTACTGCAAAAAGAGTGGGCTAACGATCTCGATCAGCTGATCAATCTGGAAAATTCGCTGATGATGCGAAATTCCGTCAGCAATATCGCGAGATCAAGCAGGCGAATAAAGTCCGTCTGGCGGAGTTTGTGAAAGTTCGTACCGGTATTGAGATCAATCCACAGGCGATTTTCGATATTCAGATTAAACGTCTGCATGAGTACAAACGCCAGCACCTGAATCTGCTGCATATTCTGGCGTTGTACAAAGAAATTCGTGAAAACCCGCAGGCTGATCGCGTACCGCGCGTCTTCCTCTTCGGCGCGAAAGCGGCACCGGGCTACTACCTGGCGAAGAATATTATCTTTGCGATCAACAAAGTGGCTGACGTGATCAACAACGATCCACTGGTTGGCGATAAGTTGAAGGTGGTGTTCCTGCCGGATTATTGTGTTTCGGCGGCGGAAAAACTGATCCCGGCGGCGGATATCTCCGAACAAATTTCGACTGCAGGTAAAGAAGCTTCCGGTACCGGCAATATGAAACTGGCGCTCAATGGTGCGCTTACTGTCGGTACGCTGGATGGTGCGAACGTTGAAATCGCCGAGAAAGTCGGTGAAGAAAATATCTTTATTTTTGGTCATACCGTGGAACAAGTGAAGGCAATTCTGGCCAAAGGCTACGACCCGGTGAAATGGCGGAAGAAAGATAAGGTGCTGGACGCAGTATTGAAAGAGCTGGAAAGCGGTAAATACAGCGACGGCGATAAGCATGCCTTCGACCAGATGCTGCACAGTATCGGCAAACAAGGCGGCGATCCGTATCTGGTGATGGCGGATTTCGCAGCCTATGTTGAGGCACAAAAGCAGGTGGATGTGCTGTACCGCGACCAGGAGGCCTGGACTCGCGTGGCGATCCTCAATACCGCCCGCTGCGGTATGTTTAGCTCGGATCGCTCTATTCGCGATTATCAGGCTCGTATCTGGCAGGCAAAACGCTAAGGAAGCTCGATGGAAAGCAAACGTCTGGATAATGCCGCGCTGGCGGCGGGGATTAGCCCCAATTACATCAATGCCCACGGTAAACCGCAGTCGATTAGCGCCGAAACCAAACGGCGTTTGCTTGACGCGATGCATCAACGTACCGCCACGAAAGTGGCGGTAACGCCAGTCCCGAATGTCATGGTTTATACCAGCGGCAAAAAAATGCCGATGGTGGTGGAGGGCAGCGGCGAATATAGCTGGCTGCTGACCACCGAAGAAGGAACACAGTACAAAGGCCATGTAACGGGGGGCAAAGCGTTCAATCTACCGACGAAGCTGCCGGAAGGTTATCACACACTGACACTCACCCAGGACGACCAGCGCGCGCATTGCCGGGTGATTGTCGCCCCGAAACGCTGTTACGAACCGCAGGCGTTGCTGAATAAACAAAAGCTGTGGGGTGCCTGCGTTCAGCTTTATACGCTGCGATCGGAAAAAAACTGGGGTATTGGGGATTTTGGCGATCTCAAAGCGATGCTGGTGGATGTGGCAAAACGTGGCGGGTCGTTCATCGGCCTGAACCCGATTCATGCGCTCTATCCGGCAAATCCGGAGAGTGCCAGCCCATACAGCCCGTCTTCTCGCCGTTGGCTGAATGTGATTTATATCGACGTTAACGCCGTTGAAGATTTCCATCTTAGCGAAGAGGCTCAGGCCTGGTGGCAGTTGCCGACCACGCAACAGACGCTGCAACAGGCGCGCGATGCCGACTGGGTCGATTACTCCACGGTTACCGCCCTAAAAATGACAGCATTACGAATGGCGTGGAAAGGTTTCGCGCAACGTGATGATGAGCAGATGACCGCGTTTCGCCAGTTTGTTGCAGAGCAGGGCGACAGCCTGTTCTGGCAGGCAGCCTTTGATGCGCTACATGCCCAGCAAGTGAAAGAGGACGAAATGCGCTGGGGCTGGCCTGCATGGCCAGAGATGTATCAGAACGTGGATTCACCAGAAGTGCGTCAGTTCTGCGAAGAACATCGTGATGACGTCGATTTTTATCTCTGGTTGCAGTGGCTGGCTTACAGCCAGTTTGCCGCCTGCTGGGAGATAAGCCAGGGCTATGAAATGCCGATTGGCTTGTATCGTGATCTGGCGGTTGGCGTAGCGGAAGGTGGGGCGGAAACCTGGTGTGACCGTGAACTATATTGCCTGAAAGCGTCGGTTGGCGCGCCGCCGGATATCCTCGGCCCGTTGGGGCAGAACTGGGGATTACCGCCAATGGACCCGCATATCATCACCGCGCGTGCCTATGAACCGTTTATCGAGCTGTTGCGTGCCAATATGCAAAACTGCGGCGCATTACGAATTGACCATGTGATGTCGATGCTGCGTTTGTGGTGGATACCGTATGGCGAGACGGCAGATCAGGGCGCGTATGTTCACTATCCGGTGGATAATCTGCTCTCGATTCTGGCACTCGAAAGTAAACGTCATCGCTGTATGGTGATTGGTGAAGATCTCGGTACCGTACCGGTGGAGATTGTCGGTAAGCTGCGCAGCAGCGGTGTGTACTCCTACAAAGTGCTCTATTTCGAAAACGACCACGAGAAGACGTTCCGTGCACCGAAAGCGTATCCGGAGCAGTCGATGGCGGTTGCGGCGACACATGACCTGCCTACGCTGCGCGGTTACTGGGAGAGCGGGGATCTAACGTTGGGCAAAACCCTGGGGCTGTATCCGGATGAAGTGGTACTGCGCGGTCTGTATCAGGATCGCGAACTGGCGAAGCAAGGGCTGCTGGATGCACTGCATAAATATGGTTGTCTGCCAAAACGTGCCGGGCATAAGGCATCGTTGATGTCGATGACGCCGACGCTTAATCGTGGTTTGCAGCGCTACATTGCCGACAGTAACAGTGCTCTGTTAGGACTACAGCCGGAAGACTGGCTGGATATGGCCGAACCGGTGAATATTCCTGGCACCAGTTACCAGTATAAAAACTGGCGACGCAAGCTTTCCGCAACGCTTGAGATGATGTTTGCCGATGATGGCGTGAATAAGTTGCTGAAGGATTTGGACAGACGGCGCAGAGCTGCAGCGAAGAAGCAGTAGAGTGCGGTTGATGCCGGATGCGATGCATCCGGCAGTCAGTGTTATCAAATCACCATATTCAGCAGCAGACAGCCTACCAGACCGCACACCGAGATAATGGTTTCCAGCATCGACCAGGATTTGATGGTCTCGCCGATAGTCAGGTTAAAGTACTCTTTGAACAGCCAGAAGCCCGGATCGTTCACATGAGAGAAAATCACACTACCGGAACCCACCGCAATAACCATCAGCTCCGGGCTAACACCCGTCGTTGCAATCAGCGGTGCCGCGATACCACCCGCAGTGATTGCCGCAACGGTTGCGGAACCCAGCGCGATACGCAGTACGGCAGCAATCGACCAGGCCATCAGCAGCGGAGAAATGTTGGTTTCGTGCATCATGGAAGCAATGTATTTGTCCACGCCGCTGTCTACCAGCACCTGCTTGAACGCACCGCCACCACCGATGATCAACAGCATCATCGCAATGATTTTGATGGAAGAAACCAGCGTGTCGTTAATCTGATCCATTGAACGACCACGGTTCAGACCAAAGGTGAACATCGCAATCAGCACGGCAATCAGCGTAGCCATTACCGGGTCACCGAGGAACTCCGCTACCGGCAGGAAAGCGTGACCTTTCGGCAGGATCATTTCGGCAATCGCACGCATCGCCATCAGCACTACCGGCACCAGAGAGGTCCAGACGCTGACGCCAAAGCTCGGCATCTCTTCTTCGCTGAAGGTTTTCGCGCTGTACAGACCTTCAGGGATCGGCTTATCGATACCTTTCAACACGCGAGCGTAAACCGGACCGGCGAGAATCACGGTCGGGATTGCCAGAATAGTACCGTACAGCAGGGTTTTACCCATGTCGGCATTGAAAATGGTGGCAATCGCAGTCGGACCCGGATGCGGTGGCAGGAAGCCGTGGGTCACAGACAGTGCAGCTGCCATTGGTACACCAACATACAGCAGTGGAATATTCGCAGAAGCCGCGATGGTAAACACCAGCGGCAGCATCAGCACAAAGCCCACTTCATAGAACAGGGCAAAACCAACGGTAAAACCGGTCAGTACCACCGCCCACTGGATGTGTTTTTTACCAAATTTGGCAATCAGGGTGGTGGCGATACGTTGTGCGCCACCGCAGTCTGCCAGCATTTTGCCCAGCATCGCGCCAAAACCCATGATCAGGGCAAGGCTACCGAGCGTCCCGCCGACACCGGCTTTGATGGAGCCAATAACTTTATCCAGCGGCATCCCTTGCATTAATCCAACAGCAAGCGCCACGAGGACGAGAGCGATGAAGCCGTTCATTTTGAAACGGATCATCAGGAGCAACAACAAGATTACACCGATAGCAACAATGACTAATGGCATGATTTACCTGGCCCTTCATTTGTTATGGGTAACGTCAATTTTCTGACGACAAACTCTAATTATCCCAATCGGGAACAGAGATATTGCGGCACCACGACTGATACCCACTAAAACTAATTATTGTAGTCAGATGTCAGGAGTATGTTTGGTACCCATGTGAATGATACGGGTAACATCTGGCGTTTGAGAATCACCAGAGCGGAGTAAATTTAAATTATGAGAGGTTGGTCATATTATCGCGGAGAAACGAAGGGAGGGATTTGCCAAAGCAATGCTGCGCCAACGTCTGGCACATGTTCAACGTAGGCCCGAAATGACGCTTTAGCGTCGCATCGGGCAATCTACAAAAGAGGGGATAACTTAGTAGTAGGAGTGTTCGCCGCGCTGGTGTTCGGTGAGATCGCGCACACCTTTCAGCTCCGGGAATTCGTTTAGCAGCTGCTTCTCGATCCCTTCTTTCAGCGTCACATCGACCATGGAACAACCGTTACAGCCGCCGCCAAATTGCAGAATGGCGTAACCGTCTTCGGTGATTTCCATCAGTGAAACGCGGCCACCGTGACCAGCAAGCTGTGGGTTGATCTGCGACTGCAGCATATACTCCACGCGCTCCATCAGTGGTGCATCGTCTGCCACTTTACGCATTTTGGCGTTAGGCGCTTTCAGTGTTAGCTGAGAACCCAACTGGTCGGTAACAAAATCGATCTCTGCATCTTCCAGGTAAGGAGCGCTTAACTCATCAACATACGCGGTCAGCAGGTCAAATTTCAGGGCAGTGTCGGTGGCTTCCACGGCATCCGGCGGACAATAAGAAACACCACATTCAGCGTTAGGCGTGCCAGGGTTAATCACAAATACGCGGATTTGTGTCCCTTCTTCCTGGTTTGCCAGCAGTTTGGCAAAGTGCGCTTGTGCAGCATCGGAAATACGGATCATAGTAATGGCCTAATAGTTGACTATTTTAGTTGGTTATAATACGCCCATCATCGAGGCTCTACAAGGTTCGACAAAGGCACCAGACCTGGACAGTCGCCGCACCATTGCGTAAAAGCAACTGCGCAATCTCTGCGACGGTACTTCCGGTGGTAACGACATCATCCACAATCACCATATGGCGACCTTGCACGGGCAATTCAAGACGAAAGGCATTTTTCAGGTTGCGCTTGCGTAGCCGGGCACTGAGAAAATGCTGGGTCGCAGTGGCCCGTGTTCGTGTGACGGCTTCGCTATCCCATCGGCAGTGCAACCAGCGTGATAACGGCTGACACAGCAAATCGCTCTGATTAAATCCCCGACGCCAGTGACGCCGCTGCCATAACGGAACGCTGATGATGCGATCCGGCAATTGCAACCCGGTGGTGCGACGAGCGTGTAAGACTTCCAATAGTAACAGACGTGACAGGGCGCTGGCGATTTCACTGCGCCGGGAAAATTTAAGCTGGTGGATAAGCGGACTTAACGGCGGCGCATAGTCGGCAACCGTGACCAGTCTTTGCCAGGGCGGTGGTTTTTGCAGGCTGCGACCGCAGGGAAGATGTGAGTGTGTGGCGGGTAATCCACATTGTGGGCATAACGTTTTATCTGTACGGGCGGCGCGTGAGCAGACCGAACAAATCCCCCAATGACCTAACGCCAGCGGCATTCGGCATAGCCAGCATAATCCCGGTACTGTTAGCATATGTTCATCCTTGTAAGTCAAAAGAGAACAATAGCGGATGAATAACATCTGGTGGCAGACCAAAGGTCAGGGGAATGTTCATCTTGTGCTGCTGCACGGATGGGGACTGAATGCCGAAGTGTGGCGTTGCATTGACGAGGAACTTAGCTCGCATTTTACGCTGCACCTTGTTGATCTGCCCGGCTTCGGGCGCAGCCAGGGATTTGGTGCGCTGTCACTTGCTGATATGGCCGAAGCCGTGCTGCAACAGGCACCTGATAAAGCCATTTGGTTAGGCTGGAGTCTGGGCGGGCTGGTGGCAAGCCAGATTGCGTTAACCCATCCCGAGCGTGTTCAGGCGCTGGTCACCGTGGCGTCGTCACCTTGTTTTAGTGCTCGTGACGATTGGCCGGGGATAAAACCGGACGTGCTGGCGGGATTTCAGCAGCAACTCAGTGATGATTTTCAGCGTACAGTGGAGCGGTTCCTGGCGTTACAAACCATGGGGACTGAAACGGCGCGCCAGGATGCGCGGGCGTTGAAGAAAACCGTTCTGGCGTTACCGATGCCGGAGGTTGACGTGCTTAATGGCGGGCTGGAAATCCTGAAAACGGTTGATCTCCGTCAGCCGCTGCAAAACGTGCCCATGCCGTTTTTGCGATTGTATGGCTATCTCGATGGTCTGGTGCCGCGCAAAGTGGTGCCGATGCTGGATAAACTCTGGCCTCGCAGCAAATCATATATCTTCGCCAAAGCGGCCCATGCGCCGTTTATTTCGCATCCGGTCGAGTTTTGTCACCTGCTGGTGGCGTTGAAGCAGAGGGTGTAGGCAACTTTGAAATGGCGAGACAGAAATTTACTGGCTCGCCGCAGCCAACTCTTCTTCTGACACCCCGGTAAAGCGCATGATGTCTGTAAGAGGGACTCCGGATTCAAGCATTATTTTGGCTATATGCAGGGCTTTGGATTGTTCCCCCTCCTGCCGCAATCTTTCCGCAATTGTCATTAAACTCTCCTTGTGTTTCGGTGAACGTTCGGCAACGCCGTCGATAAAATCGTTAAAACGTACCGCGTCGCCGGTTTGCAGTATGTAATTAAACAGCCCTTTGATTTGTCTGTCATTAGCGTATCCACTACTTAATAAGCAGGCCATTTGCTCTACTAGCCCCATCAGGTCGCGTTGACGAATATGTTTTTGAATTAACTCCAGCAGCGCCATACGTCGGTGCTGCATGATTTCATCATCAGGCATGACGGTGACATCAATCAGCGGAAATGCGGAGGCATAAAGCTGCCTTGCCAGTTTGGGATCGGCGAAACAATCCAGCCAACACAGCGAATAGGGATAGGGGCTTTCAATACCGTGGTAAAACAACAATGGCACCACCATCGGCAACGTTTTGTATCCAGCATCAAGGTGATTTTGCATTGCGGCAATAGCGTAACGCATCATGCGAAATGCGATCAGTTTGTTTGAGGTGCTTTGATGTTCAATCAGACAATAGATGTATCCTGGTCCTTGTTCCGTTTTCACCGACCACAGCACATCGGAATAGCTTTCACGCAGATCGTCATCAATAAAGCTGCTCGACTCCAGCTTGAGGGTTTTCATATCACAAAGCGCGTGAATGGGTGCAGGTAAATGAAACGCAAGAAAATCACGAGCCGTGTCCGGTTGGCGTAAAAAGAGTTTGAACAGCGCATCGTGTGGGGTGGAACTCTGCTTTTTGCTCATGGCGTTCCTTCACCTGTTGTTTGAATGCCGCGACTCTACGCGCCACTCCACACCTGTGTATTAGCGAGTTTTCATCCCTGCGAGATGCTTTCAAAGGAACTTACGCCGTGCTGCAAGAGTTGCATTTTTATGGAAAGCCGCACGCAAAAAAGCCCGGATGCAGACGCATACCGGGCTTTCCAAAACAGGCGATGGAGTAAGGTTAACGAAGCGCCCACCACTCGCGCAGACAGGCTTTTCCTTCCGGGCAGCTTTTACAACTGCCAGAGAGGCAGCCGTCAGGTTCTTCCTGAATCCGCACGGCTTTGCCCATACTTTCCAGTTGTTGCAGCATGGCGTTAATCATTGGCTGTGGAGTGTTCAATGTCTGGCTTATCTGGGCCGCTTCCATACGGCCCCGTAACGCCAGCAAATCGCGCACCTGAATAAGTGAAGCCATTAATGGCAATCACCGGTGGTGCTGGCTGCGCAGCAACTGCTTACCGACTTGCGGGTTGCCAGCAGTTCGATATCCACCCGGCTACGCGCGCGGCGCAGCAGACCGATAACCACGATGTTAAACAGGATAACCGCCAGAATGCACACCAGGCTGTAAGTTGGGTGCTGACTGTAGCTGGCGACCTGATAGAACAATGTTGCCAGCGAGTAAGCGATATTCAGCCCCCACAGGATGGAGAAGCCCATCCAGCCACGGCTTGATTCACGGGCGATGGCTCCCATCACCGAGATACATGGTACATACAGCAGGACGAAAATCAGGTAGCTGTAAGCTGCTGCTGCGCTACCGAATTTCTGATCCATCACGCCCATCGCCCCGGTACCCATTTCGCCGTCGCCTTTGCTGGCTTCAATGGGGTTCATCAGTACGCTAAGGCTGAAGGTGTCTTTCAGGCTCTGCCAGGTTTCATCTATCGCACTGAACAGCTCTTCACCGAGGTTAAACTCTGCCGGATTGAACTCTTCGTCCTGAATATTTTCTGCGGTGTAGAGGGTGTTGAGCGTACCCACTACCACTTCTTTCGCCATGGCACCTGTAAACAGGCCAACCGTTGCCTGCCAGTTATCTTCATGCACGCCAATTGGCTTGAAGACCGGGGTGATCACCCGGCTGACGGACGCCAGCGCCGAGTCGTTGATGTTATCGACGATTTTCCCGCTCAGCGAGAAGCTGTTGAAAGCGCTCAGGAAAATGCTGACGATGATGATCACTTTACCAGCACGCAGAACGAAGCCTTTCAGACGCTGCCAGGTCTGGATAATCAGGCTTTTAACGTGTGGTACATGATAGACCGGCAACTCCATGACAAACGGCGTCGCTTCACCGCGCATGATGGTGTACTTGAGCATCAGGCCAGTCAGCACCGCCATCACAATACCCAGCATATACAGCGAGAAGACCGCCAGCGCACCGTTCTGCCCGAAGAAGGCAGCCGCGAATACTGCGAAGATAGCCAGACGCGCGCCGCAGGACATAAACGGTGCCATCATGATGGTCATCAGACGTTCACGCGGTGCATCAAGCGTACGTGCACCCATTACCGACGGTACGTTACAACCGAAACCGACGATCAGCGGCACAAAGGATTTCCCCGGCAAGCCCAGCGCCTGCATCAGACGGTCCATCACAAACGCCGCACGCGCCATATACCCGGAGTCCTCAAGGAAGGAGAGGAACAGGTACATCATGCCAATCTGCGGCACCAGTGGCAGCACGGTGTTAATGCCGCCACCCAGGCCCTGGGCGAGGAAGATAGTCAGCCAGTCCGGGAAGTGGAGCGTGTAGCCAATCCATTGAATACCATGCACAAATAGCGCCACGGAGCCGACGTCAAACAGCGGCTGTAACGCCCCGCCGATGTTGATAGCCAGCAGGAACATCAGGTACATCACAAAGAGGAAAATCGGCAGACCGAGGAAACGGTTGAGCACGATTTTATCTACCGCAGTGGTGAAACGGCTGGGTTCTGCCGTCAGGGTGTTGCTTACCACATCACAGATGGCAGCAATGCACTGGTAACGCGCATCGGCAATGTGCAGCGCCGGATCGTCCATCTCATTACGCAGACGGGCGAGGGCGGCATCCAGATGCTGCGACGCTTCACCGGCGTAGGCGCGGCTGTAGATATCGCCTTCCAGCATTTGCAGGCCCAGCCAGCGACGTTGTTTCAGCGGGATGTCGGAAGGCATCACTTTTGCCAGTGAATCTGCTTCGTTGAGTAGCGGCTGTGCGTAATGCACCAGTTCCACATTCTCGTTAGCTTTATAGCGATCAATCGCCAGCTTGAGCGCTTCAATACCGCGACCACGGGTTGAAACCAGCGGGATCACCGGACAGCCCAGACGCGCCGACAGAGCATCAATTTCAATACGAATATTTTGCTTCTCGGCAATGTCGAGCATGTTCAGTGCCACAATGCAGGGAATGCCGAGTTCCAGCAGTTGTAGCGTCAGGTACAGGTTACGCTCAAGGTTAGACGCATCCACCACGTTAATCAGCAGGTCGGCGTCGCCACTCAAAATGTAGTGACAGGCGATTTGCTCATCGAGCGAGGTCTGCGATGAGATGGTGGTCAGAGAATAGGTGCCGGGTAGGTCCACCAGCGTGACCTGATGATCGGTGGTGGAGAATTGCCCTTCTTTACGTTCGACGGTAACGCCAGCCCAGTTACCTACACGCTGACGTGCGCCAGTGAGCTGGTTAAATAAGGTTGTCTTGCCAGAATTTGGATTACCAATTAAGCCTATGGTTAATTTTTTCATTGTTGTTATCACCGTATTAACAGGAAACCGCTTCCACTTCTAATAAGGCCAGATCTTTTTTGCGTAATACCAGGCTCACACGACGGGTTTCGATATGAATGGGGTCGCCGAGTGGAGCGACGCGCACCACATTAAAAGAGGAGCCAGGTAACATGCCAAGAGAAAGCAGTTTTTGGCGATATGCCGGGCTGATTTCACGGGAAAAGCCAGTGATTTTCCACGCAGTATCTGGAGTGTATTGCATAGGTGCCTACTTGTTTCTCATTAACTGGATAACTACCTCATGGGGCGTTTGACAGCGACATGAGACCAGATGATTTGCCAACAAAGGAGAGATTAAATAATCAACAACACAATGATAATGAGAATGTTTTCTATCAGCAATACTTAAAATGTGTGCGAATGTTGGTTTGAATAATAATCTGACATCAATGTTGATGTGGCTCAAGGTTATATCGCAGCGAAAATATAATTCGAATAGTGAATTACCCGGACTGGCTAGGTAATGCTGCCAACTTACTGATTTAGTGTATGATGGTGATTTTAAGGTGCTTGCGTGGCTTCCATTTCCATCAGATGTCCTTCCTGCTCCGCTACTGAAGGCGTGGTGCGTAACGGCAAAAGCACTGCCGGACATCAGCGCTATCTCTGCTCTCATTGCCGTAAAACATGGCAACTACAGTTCACTTACACCGCCTCTCAGCCCGGTAC
>NZ_MDGW01000574.1:0-18601 GCF_001712525.1 Shigella sp. FC1661 | reverse complement strand
AACACGCCAGTTCGCCCGGATGTTGGGACTTGAACCGAAGAACACGGCGGTGCGGAGTCCGGAGAGTAACGGAATAGCAGAGAGCTTCGTGAAAACGATAAAGCGTGACTACATCAGTATCATGCCCAAACCAGACGGGTTAACGGCAGCAAAGAACCTTGCAGAGGCGTTCGAGCATTATAACGAATGGCATCCGCATAGTGCGCTGGGTTATCGCTCGCCACGGGAATATCTGCGGCAGCGGGCTTGTAATGGGTTAAGTGATAACAGATGTCTGGAAATATAGGGGCAAATCCAGCCACTTCAGGCCGTATTATTGACAACAAAGTATTCCAGAGCGGCGTATTTAACGTAACACTGAACAATAGTTCAGAATGGAATACCGTTAATAGTTCAGTAATTGATACATTAGCTGTAAATAATGGCTCTCAGGTAAATGTTACTGATTCCTCTCTGGTATCAGATACCATTAGTTTAACCAACGGTTCTTCACTGAATATTGGTGCAAATGGCGTGGTTGCTACAGACCACCTGACTGTTGATAGCTACAGTACCGTTAATTTAACCGAATCTACCGGTTGGAATAATTATTCTAATCTGTATACCAATACTATCACTGTGACTAACGGTGGTGTGCTGGATGTGAATGTTGATCAGTTCGATACTGAAGCTTTCCGTACTGATAAACTGGAACTGACCAGCGGCAACATTGCTGACCATAATGGCAACGTAATTTCTGGTGTGTTCGACATCAACAGCAGCGATTACGTTCTGAACGCTGATCTGGTGAACGACCGTACGTGGGATACTTCCAAGTCTAACTACGGTTACGGTATTGTTGCTATGAACTCTGATGGTCACCTGACTATCAATGGTAACGGCGACGTAGACAACGGTACTGAACTGGATAACAGCTCTGTTGATAACGTTGTTGCTGCAACCGGTAACTACAAAGTTCGTATCGACAACGCAACTGGCGCTGGCACTATCGCTGATTACAAAGATAAAGAACTTATTCGGGTAAACGACGCTAACACCAACGCGACCTTCTCTGCTGCTAACAAAGCTGACCTGGGTGCATACACCTATCAGGCTGAACAGCGCGGTAACACCGTTGTTCTGCAACAGATGGAGCTGACCGACTACGCTAACATGGCGCTGAGCATCCCGTCTGCGAACACCAATATCTGGAACCTGGAACAAGACACCGTTGGTACTCGTCTGACCAACTCTCGTCATGGCCTGGCTGATAACGGCGGCGCATGGGTAAGCTACTTCGGTGGTAACTTCAACGGCGACAACGGCACCATCAACTATGATCAGGATGTTAACGGCATCATGGTCGGTGTTGATACCAAAATTGACGGTAACAACGCTAAGTGGATCGTCGGTGCGGCTGCAGGCTTCGCTAAAGGTGACATGAATGACCGTTCTGGTCAGGTGGATCAAGACAGCCAGACTGCCTACATCTACTCTTCTGCTCACTTCGCGAACAACGTCTTTGTTGATGGTAGCTTGAGCTACTCTCACTTCAACAACGACCTGTCTGCAACCATGAGCAACGGTACTTACGTTGACGGTAGCACCAACTCTGACGCGTGGGGCTTCGGTTTGAAAGCCGGTTACGACTTCAAACTGGGTGATGCTGGTTACGTGACTCCTTACGGCAGCGTTTCTGGTCTGTTCCAGTCTGGTGATGACTACCAGCTGAGCAACGACATGAAAGTTGACGGTCAGTCTTACGACAGCATGCGTTATGAACTGGGTGTAGATGCAGGTTATACCTTCACCTACAGCGAAGATCAGGCTCTGACTCCGTACTTCAAACTGGCTTACGTCTACGACGACTCAAACAACGATAACGATGTGAACGGTGATTCCATCGATAACGGTACTGAAGGGTCTGCGGTACGTGTTGGTCTGGGTACTCAGTTCAGCTTCACCAAGAACTTCAGCGCCTATACCGATGCTAACTACCTCGGTGGTGGTGACGTAGATCAAGACTGGTCCGCGAACGTGGGTGTTAAATATACTTGGTAATATTCTTCACTCCGAAGAAATTCTGGTAATTTAATCTAAATAATGCCCGTCAAGGATTTGACGGGCATTACTGCAAAGGACGCGCAAATGTTATCTGTAGTTAAACCTCTTCAGGAATTTGGTAAGCTCGATAAATGTTTGTCCAGATACGGTACGCGCTTCGAGTTTAATAATGAAAAGCAAGTTATATTTTCCAGTGATGTCAATAGCGAAGATACTTTCGTTATTTTAGAGGGCGTTATCTCTCTGCGTAGAGAAGAAAACGTACTTATCGGTATTACCCAGGCTTCTTATATTATGGGGCTGGCTGATGGTTTAATGAAAAACGATATACCATACAAATTAATATCAGAAGGAAATTGTACGGGATATCATCTACCAGCCAAACAAACCATTACGCTTATTGAACAAAATCAACTCTGGCGAGACGCTTTTTACTGGTTAGCTTGGCAAAATAGAATTCTGGAATTACGCGACGTGCAGCTCATTGGGCATAATTCCTACGAACAAATCCGCGCAACATTATTATCAATGATTGACTGGAATGAAGAATTGCGATCACGTATTGGTGTGATGAATTATATCCATCAACGTACACGCATATCGCGTTCTGTCGTCGCAGAAGTTCTCGCTGCTTTGCGTAAAGGCGGCTATATCGAAATGAATAAAGGCAAACTGGTCGCTATCAACCGTTTGCCTTCAGAGTATTAATCAGGATGCAGGGATAACCAACGGTTTATTCCCGCTTAGCTCGGTCACCAGATCATTGATGCCATCGCTCATATTTTTAAAGCGCGTCAACGGCGAACGAGTGACCACCACAAACGCGCCAATATTCTTCTGCGGGATCATCGCCATATAGGTAATGAAACCGCCACCACCGCCTGTCTTCTGAATAATCCCCGGACGACCCTCTTTCGGGGCCATATATACCCAGCCTAAACCAAGCGCATCCGCTTTGCCGGGGACATCCATGCCAATCACTTTGGTAAACTGCGCGCGCTGATAAATCAACGTCTGCATGCGATCTGCCTGGTTACTGCGCTGATAAAAATCAGATGATAAATACTGCTGCATCCAGCGCATCATATCGCCAGGCGTGGAATAGACGCCGCCGCTGCCAATTGCCGCCAGCGTGTTATTGCACGGACTGGCACCGCGCTCAGCAACCATTAAACGGCGGCACTGATCCGGTGAGGGGGTGTAGGTGGTGTCTTTCATCCCCAATGGACGGGTAATCTGCTCTTCAAACAACTGGGTATAAGGCTTGCCGGACGCATTCGCCAGTGCATCTGCCAGCAGGTCGAACGCAAGGTTAGAGTACGCCGCCTGACTGCCTGGCGCGGCTTTCAGCTTCGCCGTAGAAAGGTATTTCCAGCGTTGCTCGCGCGTTGGCCAGACAAACACCGGACGATGTGCCGCGCCACCGGGCTGTTCACGGGGCAGGGCGCTGGTATGGGTTGCCAGATTCACTAGGGTAATGGGCGTCCCATTGTAGGTTGGCACGCGTGCGCCTGGCGGAGCATATTTACTTAGCGGATCGTTTAACTTCACGGTCCCCTGGTCGAGCAATTTCACCAGCATTTCACTGGTCATTAGCTTGGTGAGGGAAGCAATACGCACGACCGAATCCAGCTGCGGGCGAACGTTATTACCAGGTCGCGTTTCGCCATAACTGCGAAAGACGCGCTGGTTACCGTCGATAACAACCAGCGCCATCCCCGTGGCACCGCTGCCGTAAAAAATATGATCGGCATAACGATCGACAATATCAGAGGCAAACTCCGGTTCAGTGATCGGCTGCGCCGCATGGACGGAGGTCAATGACGCCGCACACAGCACGGCAGAAAAAAGTAGACTACGTTTCAACGGTGGTGTCCATAGATTGAATGAAGGTAACTGAGCGTATTTATACTACTCATTGATGGATTGCAAAGGGCGAATTAGTGCAATAATAGTGTTAAAAACGTAACGGCGCGTAAACACGATCTTTTTCCTGCTCACCAATGCCTGCATTTGTGATCCTGCGCGTGTTAATCCGCTTATGTAAACAATCTTTGGTTTGTGAAATCCGTCGAAACAATTCTTATGGTCAGGCTGGCGAACTAAGCGCCTTGCTATGGGTCACAATGGGCGGTTTCATTTGGCTGACGCTTTGTAGTGGTCATGCGGTTAATACACAGCAGTTGTTAAAACGATAAGAAGTTAGCAGGAGTGCATATGTTTAAGTCTTTTTTCCCAAAGCCGGGAGCGTTTTTTCTCTCGGCCTTTGTTTGGGCATTGATTGCCGTTATCTTCTGGCAAGCCGGTGGGGGAGACTGGGTGGCGCGTATCACCGGCGCTTCCGGGCAGATCCCGATTAGCGCCGCGCGTTTCTGGTCGTTGGATTTCCTGATTTTTTACGCTTACTACATTGTTTGCGTAGGACTTTTCGCATTTTTCTGGTTTATCTACAGCCCGCACCGTTGGCAATACTGGTCAATACTCGGTACTGCACTGATCATCTTCGTCACCTGGTTTTTGGTGGAAGTCGGGGTCGCCGTCAACGCCTGGTATGCACCGTTCTATGATCTGATTCAAACCGCGCTAAGTTCGCCGCATAAAGTCACTATCGAACAATTTTACCGCGAAGTGGGCGTCTTTCTGGGGATTGCGCTGATCGCGGTGGTGATCAGTGTACTGAACAACTTCTTTGTCAGTCACTATGTGTTCCGCTGGCGTACGGCGATGAACGAATATTACATGGCGAACTGGCAACAACTGCGTCATATCGAAGGTGCCGCACAGCGTGTGCAGGAAGACACCATGCGTTTTGCTTCAACGCTGGAGAATATGGGCGTCAGTTTTATCAACGCCATCATGACGTTGGTCGCCTTCCTGCCGGTGCTGGTAACGCTCTCCGCGCATGTGCCGGAGCTGCCGATTATCGGGCACATTCCGTATGGTCTGGTGATTGCCGCTATCGTCTGGTCGCTGATGGGGACCGGATTGCTGGCAGTGGTAGGGATCAAACTGCCGGGGCTGGAGTTTAAAAACCAGCGAGTAGAGGCCGCCTACCGTAAAGAGCTGGTTTATGGTGAAGACGATGCCACGCGCGCGACGCCGCCTACGGTACGCGAGCTGTTTAGCGCCGTACGGAAAAACTATTTTCGCCTCTATTTTCACTATATGTATTTCAACATCGCCCGCATTCTCTATTTGCAGGTCGATAACGTTTTCGGTTTGTTCTTGCTGTTTCCGTCAATTGTTGCCGGTACGATTACGCTCGGCTTGATGACGCAGATTACCAACGTTTTTGGTCAGGTTCGCGGTGCTTTCCAGTACCTGATTAACTCATGGACCACACTGGTTGAGTTGATGTCTATCTACAAACGTCTGCGCAGCTTTGAACATGAGCTGGATGGTGACAAAATTCAGGAAGTAACCCATACCTTGAGCTAAAAAGGAGAAGTAATGTCGCGCGTCAATCATCTATCTTCGCTGTCATTGTTGGCGGTTCTGGTTTTAGCGGGGTGTAGTAGTCAGGCTCCGCAACCGTTGAAAAAGGGCGAAAAAGCGATAGATGTAGCGAGCGTCGTGCGGCAGAAGATGCCTGCGAGCGTGAAAGACCGCGATGCCTGGGCGAAATATCTCGCCACCACCTTTGAAAGTCAGGGGCTGGCACCGACGCTGGAAAACGTCTGCTCGGTGCTGGCGGTGGCGCAGCAGGAGTCAAATTATCAGGCAGATCCGGCCGTTCCGGGCTTAAGCAAGATCGCCTGGCAAGAGATTGACCGTCGTGCTGAACGGATGCACATTCCTGCTTTTCTGGTTCATACCGCGCTAAAAATCAAATCGCCAAACGGCAAAAGTTATAGCGAACGGTTAGATTCGGTGCGTACAGAAAAGCAATTGAGCGCGATTTTTGACGATCTGATCAGCATGGTACCAATGGGGCAGACGCTGTTTGTTTCGCTTAATCCGGTGCGCACCGGTGGGCCGATGCAGGTCAGCATTGCTTTTGCCGAACAGCATACCAAAGGGTATCCGTGGAAAATGGACGGTACAGTTCGTCAGGAAGTCTTCAGTCGCCGCGGCGGGTTGTGGTTTGGTACTTACCATTTACTGAATTATCCCGCCAGCTATAGCGCACCGATATACCGCTTTGCTGATTTTAACGCTGGCTGGTACGCCAGCCGTAATGCCGCGTTTCAGAACGCGGTCAGTAAGGCCAGCGGCGTGAAGCTGGCACTGGACGGTGATTTAATTCGTTACGACAGTAAAGAACCCGGGAAAACCGAACTGGCAACGCGCAAACTGGCGGGAAAACTGGGGATGAGCGACAGCGAAATTCGCCGTCAGTTAGAGAAAGGTGACAGCTTCTCTTTTGAGGAGACGGCGCTGTACAAGAAAGTTTATCAACTTGCCGAAGCGAAAACGGGTAAATCACTACCCCGCGAAATGTTGCCTGGCATTCAACTGGAAAGCCCGAAAATCACCCGCAACCTGACTACGGCCTGGTTTGCGAAGCGCGTAGACGAACGGCGGGCGCGTTGTATGAAACAGTGATCAAACAGGAATGTCATGCCAGATAAGGCGTTTTAGGCCGTATCTGGCAACGTAAATCTTACTGGCGGCGATGTCGCCAGTGCAGCCATAGCGCCACCACTGCAAAAATGAGGCAGCCTACTAAAAACGGGATCAGCCCGAAAATGGTGCCGACACCTAAACCAATTTCCACCCGTGGGCGACCTGTTTCCTGGACCTGCATTAAACGCTCATAGACGCCGGGCGCATGCACTAACAGGTTCAGCAATTGCGCCCCAGCCCAAAAGCAAAACAGCACAAACAACGCATAGGCAATGTTGCCAGGCGTTGAAGAGGCATTGCGATATTTTCCGCTAAACAGCGATTTTGACAGGGTGAAATCAGCCATAAAAACCTCCGGAAGTCATCTGCTTCTCTTCTGGTGTGATACCAGCGGCTTATGGCAAGTCTGACAGGTCATTTAGATTGTCAATATCAGAATCATGGTAAATTGATGTTGGGAATATTCCCGAAGCGTGAATCTTCGTTGTGAGTCACAAAATGGCAACCTTAAGTTAAATTTATTAACAATTACGAAAATGTTGTCTACACCACAGACGGTTGTTACAGAATATGCAAGGATGTTGTTTTTCGTTAACGGAGCTGCCATGAATCTGCCTGTAAAAATCCGCCGTGACTGGCACTACTATGCGTTCGCCATTGGCCTTATATTCATTCTTAATGGCGTGGTGGGGTTACTGGGATTTGAAGCAAAAGGTTGGCAGACCTATGCCGTCGGTCTGGTGACGTGGGTGATTAGTTTCTGGCTGGCGGGGTTGATTATTCGTCGTCGCGATGAAGAAACTGAAAACGCCCAATAAGAATATTATCGGGCGTTAAAATATTACATTGTGGTTTTCAATGCGTTATCCGCAGCGTGACGCTCCAGCGCCAGCTCAATCAAACGTGTGATCAGATCGGTGTAACCCAGACCGCTGGCTTGCCACAGCTTCGGATACATACTGATGTTGGTGAAGCCAGGCAGTGTGTTGATCTCGTTGATCACCACTTCGTTCTCTGGGGTTAAAAACACGTCTACACGCGCCATGCCTGCGCATCCCAACGTTTGATAAGCCTGAACGGCAATCGCCCGGATCTTATCGTTGATTTCTGGCGCAATGGCTGCCGGAACTACCACTTTCGCGCCATCTTCGTCAATGTACTTGGTGTCGTAGGCATAGAAGTCGCTGGTGAGTACGATCTCGCCACAGGTGCTGGCTTGCGGGTTGTCGTTGCCCAGAACTGCGCATTCGATCTCACGACCTTTGATCCCTTGCTCAACGATCACTTTATGATCGAATTCGAACGCCAGATCGACGGCAATTGCGTACTGTTCTTCACTGGTTACTTTGCTGACACCAACAGAAGAGCCCTGATTAGCCGGTTTTACAAACAGTGGTAACCCCAGTTTAGACTCCACTTCGGCAAAACTAATGTTGTGACGATTGGCGCGCGTCAGGGTAATAAATGGCGCAATGTTCAGCCCGGCATCGCGCAGCAGACGTTTGGTAACATCTTTATCCATACAGGCTGCTGAAGCCAGAACATCAGAACCTACAAACGGTAAATTGGCGACCCGCAGCATTCCCTGCAAGGAACCATCTTCGCCCAGCGTACCGTGGACAATCGGGAAAATGACATCCACCGTCGGTAACGGCTGACCGTTTTGCGCGTCGATAAGCTGATGCTCATGTTTACTTGGCACCTGCGCAAGGCTAGTCGCCGAAGGGCGCAACGCAATATGGGCAGGATCGTCTGCATTTAGCAGATAATTGCTGGCATCGCTGACGTGCCATTGCCCTTGTTTATCAATGCCCAGCAGCACAACGTCGAAGCGACTTTTATCAATGGCATCGACAATGTTTTTTGCCGATTGCAGAGACACTTCATGTTCCGCTGATTTACCACCAAAAACGATTCCTACCCGCAGTTTTTCCATCTTAAAAACCTATCCCGTCTAACACAAAGTGCATACATTACCACGACAAAACGGGGGATTCGCGGCCTTCTGACAGAATGTTGCAATCTTCTGCTGACAAAGCGTGCAACGTAATGGTGAAGAAAGTGCGTTATCACAAAGATGTGCGCGAGATCACAAAAATGATGAACGGGAAGCTAATTTATTCCTGGCTTAAATGGCCATGCGGTGAGTTTTTTCTCTTAGTTGTAAGTAAACGCAGAGAATATATTTCATAACTTTTGTTTATAATAAAGGTTGATAATTAAAGGCCTGTTCTTTGTGTGGTTAATTATTTAAATATGAGAAACGTTTCGCTGGTAATCAAACAAAGAACATTTGCGCAAAGTATTTCCTTTGTCATAAAAATAATACTTCCAGACACTATGAAGTTGTGAAACATAATGTTAACTTCTCCATACGTTGGATAAGGAAATACAGACATGAAAAATCTCATTGCTGAGTTGTTATTAAAGCTTGCCCAAAAAGAAGAAGAGTCGAAAGAACTGTGCGCGCAGGTAGAAGCTTTGGAGATTATCGTCACTGCAATGCTTCGCAATATGGCACAAAATGACCAACAGCGCTTGATTGAACAGGTGGATGGGGCTCTTTACGAGGTAAAGCCTGATGCCAGCATTCCTGACGACGATACGGAGCTGCTGCGCAATTATGTAAAGAAGTTATTGAAGCATCCTCGTCAGTAAAAAGTTAATCTTTTCAACAGCTGTCATAAAGTTGTCACGGCCGAGACTTATAGTCGCTTTGTTTTTATTTTTTAATGTATTTGTACATGGAGAAAATAAAGTGAAACAAAGCACTATTGCACTGGCACTCTTACCGTTACTGTTTACCCCTGTGACAAAAGCCCGGACACCAGAAATGCCTGTTCTGGAAAACCGGGCTGCTCAGGGCGATATTACTGCACCCGGCGGTGCTCGCCGTTTAACGGGTGATCAGACTGCCGCTCTGCGTGATTCTCTTAGCGATAAACCTGCAAAAAATATTATTTTGCTGATTGGCGATGGGATGGGGGATTCGGAAATTACAGCCGCACGTAATTATGCCGAAGGTGCGGGCGGCTTTTTTAAAGGTATCGATGCCTTACCGCTTACCGGGCAATACACTCACTATGCGCTGAATAAAAAAACCGGCAAACCGGACTACGTCACCGATTCGGCTGCATCAGCAACCGCCTGGTCAACCGGTGTCAAAACCTATAACGGCGCGCTGGGCGTCGATATTCACGAAAAAGATCACCCAACGATTCTGGAAATGGCAAAAGCCGCAGGTCTGGCGACCGGTAACGTTTCTACCGCAGAGTTGCAGGATGCCACGCCCGCTGCGCTGGTGGCACATGTGACTTCGCGCAAATACTACGGTCCGAGCGCGACCAGTGAAAAATGTCCGGGTAACGCTCTGGAAAAAGGCGGAAAAGGATCGATTACCGAACAGCTGCTTAATGCTCGTGCCGACGTTACGCTTGGCGGTGGCGCAAAAACCTTTGCTGAAACGGCAACCGCCGGTGAATGGCAGGGAAAAACGCTGCGTGAACAGGCACAGGCGCGTGGTTATCAGTTGGTCAGCGATGCCGCCTCGCTAAATGCGGTGACGGAAGCGAATCAGCAAAAACCTCTGCTTGGACTGTTTGCTGACGGCAATATGCCAGTGCGCTGGCTAGGACCGAAAGCAACGTACCACGGCAATATCGATAAGCCCGCAGTCACCTGTACGCCTAATCCGCAACGTAATGACAGTGTACCAACCCTGGCGCAGATGACCGACAAAGCCATTGAATTGTTGAGTAAAAATGAGAAAGGATTTTTCCTGCAAGTTGAAGGTGCGTCAATCGATAAACAGGATCACGCTGCGAATCCTTGTGGGCAAAGTGGCGAGACGGTCGATCTCGATGAAGCCGTACAACGGGCGCTGGAATTCGCTAAAAAGGATGGCAACACGCTGGTCATAGTCACCGCTGATCACGCCCACGCCAGCCAGATTGTCGCGCCGGATACCAAAGCTCCGGGCCTCACCCAGGCGCTAAATACCAAAGATGGCGCAGTGATGGTGATGAGCTACGGGAACTCCGAAGAGGATTCACAAGAACATACCGGCAGTCAGTTGCGTATTGCGGCGTATGGCCCGCATGCCGCCAATGTCGTTGGACTGACCGACCAGACCGATCTCTTCTACACCATGAAAGCCGCCCTGGGGCTGAAATAAAACCGCGCCCGGCAGTGAATTTTCGCTGCCGGGTGGTTTTTTTGCTGTTAGCAACCAGACTTAATGGCAAATCTCGGGCGCATACGCTCATGGTTAAAACATGAAGAGGGATGGTGCTATGAAAATTACATTACTGGTTACCTTGCTTTTCGGTCTGGTTTTTTTAACCACAGTCGGCGCTGCCGAGAGAACGTTAACCCCACAACAACAGCGTATGACCTCCTGTAATCAGCAGGCGACGGCGCAGGCGTTGAAAGGGGATGCTCGTAAGACCTACATGAGTGATTGCCTGAAGAACAGCAAGTCTGCGCCTGGTGAAAAAAGTTTGACGCCACAGCAGCAAAAGATGCGCGAATGTAATAATCAAGCAACACAACAATCTCTGAAAGGTGATGATCGTAATAAGTTTATGAGTGCCTGCCTCAAGAAAGCCGCCTGATACCTGATAGTGCTAACGGGTGAGCTACGAAAGTGGCTCACCCGAAATTTCATACTTCTGCCTTTAGCCCCGTCTCTATAATTTGGGAAAATTGTTTCTGAATGTTCCCAAAAATAATGAATGATGAAAACTTTTTCAAAAAAGCGGCGGCGCATGGGGAGGAACCTCCTTTAACTCCTCAAAACGAACATCAGCGGTCCGGGCTGCGCTTCGCCCGTCGCGTCAGACTACCCCGTGCGGTTGGCCTGGCTGGCATGTTCTTACCGATTGCTTCAACGCTGGTTTCGCACCCGCCGCCGGGCTGGTGGTGGCTGGTGTTGGTCTGGCCGCATTTAGCCTGGCAGATAGCGAGCAGGGCCGTCGATCCGCTTAGCCGGGAAATTTACAACTTAAAAACCGATGCAGTATTAGCGGGAATGTGGGTAGGCGTAATGGGCGTAAACGTGCTGCCTTCCACCGCTATGTTGATGATTATGTGTCTGAATTTGATGGGGGCAGGCGGCCCCCGTCTGTTTGTCGCGGGTCTGGTGTTGATGGTGGTTTCCTGCCTTGTCACCCTCGAGCTTACGGGCATTACCGTGTCGTTCAATAGTGCGCCGCTGGAATGGTGGCTCTCCCTTCCCATTATTGTCGTTTATCCTCTGCTGTTTGGCTGGGTCAGCTACCAGACGGCAACCAAACTGGCGGAACATAAACGCAGGTTGCAGGTCATGAGTACCCGCGACGGCATGACGGGCGTGTATAACCGACGTCATTGGGAAACTATGTTACGCAATGAATTTGATAACTGTCGGCGGCATAATCGCGATGCAACGTTACTGATTATCGATATCGACCATTTCAAGAGCATCAACGATACCTGGGGTCATGATGTGGGCGATGAAGCGATTGTGGCGCTTACCCGACAGTTACAAATTACCCTGCGCGGTAGCGATGTGATTGGTCGGTTTGGCGGCGATGAGTTTGCAGTAATCATGTCCGGTACGCCAGCTGAGAGCGCCATTGCCGCCATGTTACGGGTGCGTGAAGGGCTAAACACGTTACGCTTGCCGAATACGCCACAGGTAACTTTACGGATTAGTGTGGGGGTTGCGCCGCTGAACCCACAAATGAGTCACTATCGTGAGTGGTTGAAATCGGCAGATTTGGCGCTTTACAAAGCAAAGAAAGCCGGACGTAACCGCACCGAAGTGGCGGCCTGACGTCCGGCGAAAGTCATCAGGATTTGCTGAGTTTTTCTGATTTTTCCATACACTTCGTCATCGCTTCGATCACTGCGGCACGGAAGCCTTTCTCTTCCAGTACGCGTACCGCTTCAATGGTGGTGCCTCCCGGTGAGCAGACCATATCTTTCAGTGCCCCCGGATGTTCTCCCGTTTCCAGCACCATTTTTGCGGAACCCATTACCGCCTGAGCGGCAAATTTATACGCCTGGGCGCGTGGCATCCCGCCCAGCACGGCGGCGTCGGCCATCGCTTCGATAAACATAAATACGTAGGCTGGCGAAGAACCGCTCACACCGACTACCGGGTGGATCATCGGCTCAGCAATTACTTCCGCTTCGCCAAAGCAGCGGAAAATATTCAGCACATCAGCGGTATCTTCTGGGGTTACCAGCGCGTTTGGCGTTACGGAGGTCATCCCGGCATTAACCAGCGCGGGAGTGTTCGGCATGGCGCGGATAATTTTCCGGTCATGGCCCAGCGCGCGGGCAAGCTGGTCGAGCGTGACACTTGCAGCAATAGAAACGACCAGAGAGTCTTTATTCAGGCTGGAGGTGATTTCGCTAAGCACTTTAATCATGATGCCAGGTTTAACGGCAGCAAAAATGATGTCGGCGATTTGCGCCACTTCTTGCGCCGATTCTGCGGCGTTGATGCCGAACTGGTCATGCAGGGCGGCGACTTTATTCGGGGAGGGGGTGTATACCCAGATTTGCCCTGGAAGCACCTGACCGCTGGCAATCAGACCGCCGAGAATGGCTTTTCCCATATTGCCGCAGCCAATAAAACCGATTTTCTTTTCCATTGCCTCACTCCTGCCGTGAAATTCATTGTTTTGATAATCGCTGGCAGAAGCATAAACAGAACTATGCCGGAAGGCAAAAGCGCGACACAATAGAGGATTACCCAACAAAGGATGACTTTATGACAATTTGGGTGGATGCCGACGCGTGTCCCAATGTAATTAAAGAGATTTTGTATCGCGCGGCGGAACGTATGCAGATGCCGCTGGTACTGGTAGCAAACCAGAGTTTACGCGTGCCGCCATCGCGATTTATTCGTACGCTGCACGTCGCGGCAGGTTTCGACGTTGCCGATAACGAAATTGTCCGGCAGTGTGAAGCGGGCGATTTGGTGATCACCGCAGATATACCTTTGGCTGCTGAAGCCATCGAGAAAGGCGCAGCGGCGCTTAATCCGCGCGGCGAACGTTACACGCCAGCGACCATTCGTGAGCGCCTGACGATGCGCGATTTTATGGATACCTTACGTGCCAGTGGGATCCAGACCGGCGGACCAGATAGCCTTTCACAACGTGACCGCCAGGCCTTTGCCGCGGAGCTGGAGAAGTGGTGGCTGGAAGTGCAACGTAGTCGTGGCTAAATGTAATTTATTATTTACACTTCATTCTTGAATATTTATTGGTATAGTAAGGGATGTATTGAGATTTTCACTTTAAGTGGAATTTTTTCTTTACAATCGAAATTGTACTAGTTTGATGGAATGTTCGCTATTCTCATGACACCGGCTTTCGCCGCATTGCGACCTATTGGGGAAAACCCACGATGACACAACCTCTTTTTCTGATCGGGCCTCGGGGCTGTGGTAAAACAACGGTCGGAATGGCCCTTGCCGATTCGCTTAACCGTCGGTTTGTCGATACCGATCAGTGGTTGCAATCACAGCTCAATATGACGGTCGCGGAGATCGTCGAAAGGGAAGAGTGGGCGGGATTTCGCGCCAGAGAAACGGCGGCGCTGGAAGCGGTAACTGCGGCATCCACCGTTATCGCTACAGGCGGCGGCATTATTCTGACGGAATTTAATCGTCACTTCATGCAAAATAACGGGATCGTGGTTTATTTGTGTGCGCCAGTATCAGTCCTGGTTAACCGACTGCAAGCTGCACCGGAAGAAGATTTACGGCCAACCTTAACGGGAAAACCGCTGAGCGAAGAAGTTCAGGAAGTGCTGGAAGAACGCGATGCGCTATATCGCGAAGTTGCGCATATTATCATCGACGCAACAAACGAACCCAGCCAGGTGATTTCTGAAATTCGTAGCGCCCTGGCACAGACGATCAATTGTTGATTTTAGAGCGCCTATACTTAACGTTCATTCCGTGAAATAAGGAAGAACGATGCCAACGAAACCGCCTTATCCTCGTGAAGCATATATAGTGACGATTGAAAAAGGAAAGCCAGGACAGACGGTAACCTGGTACCAACTCAGAGCCGATCATCCTAAACCAGACTCGTTGATCAGTGAACATCCGACCGCTCAGGAAGCGATGGATGCGAAAAAACGCTATGAGGACCCTGACAAAGAGTGACCGCATCAGACTGCTCGGAAGGGATTCTGAGTGCCACTACAAGGGATCTGCGTCACATTTTTCATAATTCATGTTTTTCTAATAATTAGAATATTAAACAATAACAATCCATTACTGGAATCATTTGGAATCTTTACATTATGCCGTGCACGTCTGCTGCTACGCTTTTTGTCATTTGTAGCACAAGTAAGTGTCAGCAGTGGTGCTTCACACTTGCCCGGTAATTAACGACGAAAGAAAAGTAAGGTGGATGAACAATGAGTGCGTCGTTGGCGATCCTGACCATCGGCATTGTACCTATGCAGGAGGTTTTGCCGCTTCTGACGGAATACATTGACGAAGATAATATTTCCCATCATAGCCTGCTGGGGAAGTTAAGTCGTGAAGAAGTGATGGCGGAGTACGCGCCAGAAGCAGGCGAAGACACCATTCTCACATTATTAAATGACAACCAGCTGGCCCATGTTTCGCGTCGTAAAGTGGAGCGAGACCTGCAAGGTGTGGTTGAAGTGCTCGATAATCAGGGTTATGACGTCATTTTATTAATGAGTACAGCAAACATTAGTAGTATGACTGCGCGTAATACGATCTTTCTTGAGCCGTCGCGAATATTGCCTCCACTGGTTTCCTCTATTGTTGAAGATCATCAGGTGGGGGTTATCGTTCCGGTTGAGGAGATGCTGCCCGTTCAGGCGCAAAAATGGCAAATTTTGCAGAAATCGCCGGTATTTTCATTGGGTAACCCCATTCATGATTCAGAACAAAAAATCATTGATGCCGGGAAAGAATTACTGGCAAAAGGGGCTGATGTCATCATGCTGGATTGTTTAGGATTTCACCAACGTCATCGCGATTTACTGCAAAAACAGCTCGATGTTCCTGTCTTGCTGTCTAACGTATTGATTGCACGGCTGGCTGCGGAATTACTGGTGTAATTTTGCGTGACAGCCAGCGCCTCTGGCCCCTATAGTGAAGTAGATGTTCAACTACCAGACAGGGCCAGTTTATGCTTCAAAGTAATGAGTACTTTTCCGGCAAAGTGAAATCAATCGGCTTTTCCAGCAGCAGCACTGGTCGCGCCAGCGTGGGTGTTATGGTTGAAGGCGAATACACCTTCAGCACCGCTGAGCCGGAAGAGATGACGGTAATCAGTGGCGCGCTGAATGTGTTACTGCCTGATGCGACCGACTGGCAGGTGTATGAAGCCGGTTCGGTGTTTAATGTTCCCGGTCACAGTGAGTTTCATCTGCAAGTTGCCGAACCCACCTCTTATCTGTGCCGCTATCTGTAATTCCTCGCCTTCCCCTTGAACGGGAGGGCATTTTTCTGAAATATCCTCTCTTTAACCCATAATAATATTTCCTTTGCTGCGATTTTTTCAATTTCCGATATATTCATAATTCATCAAGGTTGATATAAATATCAGTGAAGATCTCCAGATATTGTTGCGGAACTGGCTACGATAAAAGATAAATAAGATGATGAATGGTGGCGTGCATTGCTGCAAAGTCGCAATGATCATTTGCGCCAAACGGCATTACGCAACGCACATACCCCGGCGTCGTTGTTAACGACATTGACCGAGTCTCGGCATCGGTCGCTAGCTATGAATAATCCACAGCTCGCTGCCGATGTGAAAACGACGTGGTTAAAAGAGGATCCATCATTACTCTTATTTGTCGAACAACCCGATCTTTCGCTGTTACGGGATTTAGTGAAAACCGGGGCAATGCGGAAAATTCGCAGTGAAGCGCGTCACTGGCTTGAGGAAAAACAATGACACAACGTCCATGGAGCAAGTTACAGCATAAAACGCATAATATTGCTGCGCTAAAAATTATTGTCCGCCGTAGCGAATAATTATATCCCTGGTGTGGCTTCGTACGCCGGATAAGACGCGGCAGGCGTCGCATCCGGCATTAAAGGAAAATCAGCAATTAACGTTGTGCTTCGCCACCTAATCCTTCAATCAGGTTTTGAATTAACGCTGCCAGTTCACCAGTCATCAGGATGAAATCGGCATCAAAACGCTGGGCGAAATCTTCACGGTCGATATCTTCGTTTTGATCGCGCAGCTCGTCGCAAAACTTCAGACGCTTGAGCGAACCATCGTCGCACATCACAAACTGAATGCGCTGCTGCCAGTCGAGCGCCAGTTTAGTCACCACTTTTCCGGCTTCGATGTGATTGGTGATCTCTTCGCTGGTCAGATCTTGTTTCTTCGCGCGGATCACGCCGCCATCTTCCAGCAACGATTTCAGCTCGGCTTCATCAAGCAGCTGGAAGCCCTGTGCCGCGCTACCGGAGCGAACCCATTCGGTCAGCGTCAGTTCAATCGGGTTTTCCATGCTCAATGGTACCACAGGTAACGACCCCAGGCTTTTACGCAGCAGTGCCAGCGTATCTTCCGCTTTTTTGGCACTGGCGCAGTCCACCATAATCAAACCGTTAACCGTGTCGATCCACATCATTGTCTGGCTAAAACGGCTGAAAGCACGCGGCAACAGAGAGTGCAGCACTTCGTCTTTCAGCGAATCTTTTTCGGTTTTCTTCAGCTTACGCGCCTGTTCCGCTTCCAGTTTGGCGATTTTCGCTTCCAGCGCCTGCTTAATCACCGGAGACGGGAGGATTTTTTCTTCTTTGCGCGCGCAGATAACAATTTGACCATTGGCAACGTGCGTTAACGCATCGCTGTGCGATCCCATCGGAGGAACCCAGCCCATCTTCGCCATGTCCTGGCTGCCGCATGGGGTAAATGCCATCGAGGCTAGCTGTTTTTCCATCTCTTCTGCACGCAGCGAAATCTCGCGGCTAAGACGGTAAACCATTAAATTTTTGAACCACAGCATGATAATTTCCACGGCCTTGTTGTTAAATTTAGCGGGCATGATAACGAATTGTCGGCGGCCTTGCATTGCCAATCCGGTTGTCCGTCTCTACGCTATTGATATTGAAAAAAATAAGGAGAGTACCGTGCGTATAGGTATCGATTTAGGCGGCACCAAAACTGAAGTGATTGCACTGGGCGATGCAGGGGAGCAGTTGTACCGCCATCGTCTGCCCACGCCGCGTGATGATTACCGGCAGACTATTGAAACGATCGCCACGTTGGTTGATATGGCGGAGCAGGCGACGGGGCAGCGCGGAACGGTAGGTATGGGCATTCCTGGCTCAATTTCGCCTTACACCGGTGTGGTGAAGAATGCCAATTCAACCTGGCTCAACGGTCAGCCATTCGATAAAGACTTAAGCGCGAGGTTGCAGCGGGAAGTGCGGCTGGCAAATGACGCTAACTGTCTGGCGGTTTCAGAAGCAGTAGATGGCGCGGCAGCGGGAGCGCAGACGGTATTTGCCGTGATTATCGGCACGGGATGCGGCGCGGGCGTGGCATTCAATGGGCGGGCGCATATCAGCGGCAATGGCACGGCAGGTGAGTGGGGACACAATCCGCTACCGTGGATGGACGAAGACGAACTGCGTTATCGCGAGGAAGTCCCTTGTTATTGCGGTAAACAAGGTTGTATTGAAACCTTTATTTCGGGCACGGGATTCGCGATGGATTATCGTCGTTTGAGCGGACATGCGCTGAAAGGCAGTGAAATTATCCGCCTGGTTGAAGAAAGCGATCCGGTAGCGGAACTGGCATTGCGTCGCTACGAGCTGCGGCTGGCAAAATCGCTGGCACATGTCGTGAATATTCTCGATCCGGATGTGATTGTCCTGGGAGGTGCCCCTATTAAGTTGTCAAGCATGTTATGACCCCTGCGGGGTATAAAAAGTCCCGTCGCGCATCATGGCGAACAGAACGTCGCAGCGTCGTCTCGC
>NZ_MDGW01000573.1:0-19035 GCF_001712525.1 Shigella sp. FC1661 | reverse complement strand
CGCAGAGAATCGTAACGGGATACCAGATCAAGAGCCTGTCCAATGTGCATAAAAAAATCCGGAAACAAGTGAGCGTTTCCGGATTCTTACACAGCCACTGGATCGGTCAACTGATCCTTAACTGATCGGCATTAGACTCTTTGGCCCCGTTCTATTTATTGGTGAACTTACAATCTCACCGGATCGATATGCCAGATATGATCGGCGTACTCTTTGATAGTACGGTCAGAAGAGAAGTAGCCCATATTGGCAATGTTCAGCATCGCTTTTGCGGTCCACTCTTCCTGAAGCTCGTAGAGTTCGTCGACTTTATCCTGACAATCGACATAGCTGCGATAATCCGCCAGAACCTGATAGTGATCGCCGAAGTTGATCAGCGAATCAACCAGATCGCGATAGCGACCCGGATCTTCCGGACTGAATACACCGCTGCCGATTTGCGTCAGCACCTGATGCAGCTCCTCATCTTTCTCGTAGTATTCACGCGGTTTGTAGCCCTGACGACGCAGTTCTTCCACTTCTTCCGCTGTGTTACCAAAAATAAAGATATTGTCAGCACCGACATGATCCAGCATCTCGACATTCGCACCGTCCAACGTACCGATAGTCAGCGCACCGTTAAGCGCAAACTTCATGTTACTGGTGCCGGAAGCTTCCGTCCCTGCCAGCGAAATCTGTTCAGACAGATCTGCCGCCGGAATGATCAACTGCGCCAGGCTAACGCTGTAGTTCGGGATGAACACGACTTTCAGCTTATCGCCAATCTGCGGATCGTTGTTGATCACTTTCGCTACGTCATTGATCAAATGAATAATGTGCTTCGCCATGTAATAGGCCGAAGCCGCCTTACCGCCAAAAATATTCACGCGCGGTACCCACTTCGCATCCGGGTCGGCCTTGATGCGGTTATAGCGGGTAATCACATGCAACACATTCATCAATTGACGTTTGTATTCGTGAATACGTTTGATTTGTACATCGAACAACGCCTTTGGATTCACCACCACATTCAGCTGCTGGGCGATATACTCTGCCAGACGCTTTTTGTTCTCCAGCTTCGCCTGATGCACAGCGTGATTAACCATTGGGAAATCACAGTGTTGTTGCAGCTCATTAAGCAGGCTAAGGTCGGTGCGCCAGTTACGGCCCAGGTGTTCGTCCAGCACGGCTGAAAGCGATGGGTTCGCTACCGCTAGCCAGCGACGCGGCGTCACACCGTTGGTGACGTTGGTGAAACGACCCGGGAAGATTTTCGCAAAGTCGGCAAACAACGATTGCACCATCAGATTAGAGTGCAGTTCCGATACACCGTTAACTTTGTGGCTCACAACAACCGCCAGCCAGGCCATACGCACACGACGACCGTTGGATTCATCAATGATCGACGCCCGTCCCAGCAGATCGGTATCGTTCGGATACTGTTCCTGCAAGGTTTTCAGGAAATAGTCGTTGATTTCAAAGATGATCTGCAGGTGACGCGGCAGAATTTTACCCAGCATATCAACCGGCCAGGTTTCCAGCGCCTCGCTCATCAGCGTGTGGTTAGTGTAGGAGAAGACCTGACAACACACCTCAAACGCGTCGTCCCAGCTAAATTGGTGCTCATCGATCAGCAGACGCATCATCTCAGGAATCGACAGTACCGGATGGGTATCATTGAGATGAATCGCGATTTTATCCGCCAGGTTATCGTAGGTTTTATGCAACTGATAATGGCGGCTTAAAATGTCCTGAATGGTCGAGGAAACCAGAAAGTATTCCTGACGCAGGCGCAGCTCACGCCCGGAGTAGGTGGAGTCATCCGGATACAGTACGCGAGATACGTTCTCGGAGTGGTTTTTATCTTCCACTGCCGCGAAGTAGTCACCTTGGTTGAATTTACCGAGGTTAATTTCGCTACTGGCTTGCGCACTCCACAAACGCAACGTGTTGGTCGCGTCGGTGTCGTAACCAGGGATTATCTGATCGTAAGCGACTCCCAGAATCTCTTCGGTTTCAATCCAGCGCGTTTTTTTACCTTCCTGCTGAATGCGACCACCAAAACGGACTTTATAGCGCGTGTTGTGGCGTTTGAATTCCCACGGGTTACCGTATTCCAGCCAGTAGTCTGGCGACTCTTTCTGGCTACCGTTAACGATGTTCTGCTTGAACATACCGTAGTCATAGCGGATGCCGTAACCGCGCCCCGGCAACCCTAACGTCGCCAGAGAATCAAGGAAGCAAGCCGCCAGACGTCCCAGGCCACCGTTACCGAGGCCTGGGTCATTTTCTTCATCAATCAGCTCTTCGAGATTTAACCCCATCGCTTCCAGTGCGCCCTGTACATCTTCGTAAATTCCTAGCGACAACATGGCGTTGGAGAGCGTACGGCCAATCAAAAACTCCATCGACAGGTAGTAAACCTGACGAGTTTCTTGCGACAACTGGGCACGGTTTGAACGTAACCAGCGCTCCACGAGACGATCGCGCACAGCAAATAACGTTGCGTTCAGCCATTCATGTTTATTGGCGACGACCGGGTCCTTTCCAATCGTAAACATCAGCTTGTAAGCGATAGAGTGCTTAAGAGCTTCTACGCTAAGCGTGGGCGATGAATATGTAAACGGAGCATTCATATAGGCGTTTCCTGAAAACTATTTCAAGCGATAGTAAAGCTCACGGTACGACTTCGCCGCGACCTGCCAGCTAAAATCCATTGCCATAGCCTGACGTTGCACAAACCGCCACAGTGAAGGACGAGACCACAGTACAAAAGCACGTCGAATAGCCCGTAACAGCGACCAGGCATTACTATCTTCAAAGACAAACCCACTGGCGACGCCATCTGCAAGGTTCTCAAGAGAACAGTCAGAAACCGTATCAGCAAGCCCACCGGTGCGCCGCACTAACGGCAGCGTACCGTACTTCAATCCATAAAGTTGCGTTAAGCCGCACGGTTCAAAACGGCTGGGCACCAGAATGACGTCCGCGCCGCCCATAATGCGATGCGAAAATGCTTCGTGATAGCCAATCTGAACGCCCACCTGGCCGGGGTATTCCGCTGCCGCCGCAAGGAAACCTTCCTGCAGCACCGGATCGCCCGCGCCGAGTAGCGCCAGCTGCCCGCCCTGCTCCAGAAGACCCGGTAAGGCTTCCAGCACCAGGTCGAGACCTTTCTGGCTGGTCAGACGGCTCACCACTGCAAAAAGCGGCACTTTATCGTCAACCTTAAGCCCCATTGCGATTTGTAACTGGCGCTTATTTTCCGCTTTATCTTCCAACGTATCGCGGGTGTAACGCGAGGCCAACAGTAAGTCCGTCTCTGGACTCCAGATTTTCTCGTCCACGCCGTTCAGTACGCCGGAAAGACGCCCTTCACGGTGACGCTGTTGCAACAGACCTTCCATACCGTAGGCAAACTGCGGTTCGGTGATCTCGCGAGTGTAGGTTGGACTGACCGCCGTAATGTGATCGGCATAGTACAGACCGGCCTTCAGGAAAGAGATTTGTCCGTTGAATTCCAGCCCATGAATATTAAAGAATGACCATGGCAATTGGATGTCATTCATGTGATGTGCATAAAACATGCCTTGATAGGCCAAGTTGTGCACAGTAAACACCGACTTCGCCGGACGCCCGCGCGCCGCCAGATACGCAGGCGCAAGGCCTGCATGCCAGTCGTGCGCATGCACCACATCAGGACGCCAGAATGGGTCAAGCCCGCTGGCCATTTCTGCCCCAACCCACCCCAGCAGCGCAAAACGCAATACGTTGTCGGTATAGGCAAATAAGTTGGTATCGTGATACGGGCTTCCCGGACGATCATAGAGATGCGGCGCGTCAATCAGGTATATGCCAACCCCGTTGTAATGACCGAACAACAGCGTGATATGTCCGGCGAAGGTATCACGACGGGATACTACCTGCGCATCGGTCACGCCACGGCGAATATCGGGAAATGCAGGCAACAGTACGCGAGCGTCAACGCCGTCTGCGATTTGTGCTGCGGGTAATGCCCCAATAACATCAGCCAGACCGCCGGTTTTAAGCAGCGGGAACATCTCTGAACATACATGTAAAACTTGCATTATCGCTCCTGTTTATGCCCTAACTTCCGTAGCATTTCGCGCGTTACCAGCACGATGCCTTCTTCTGAACGATAGAAACGACGTGCATCTTCCTCTGCGTTTTCACCAATCACCATGCCTTCCGGGATAACACAAGCACGATCGATGACGCAGCGGCGCAGACGGCACGAGCGACCTACCCATACTTCCGGTAACAATACGGCGGAATCAATGTTGCAGAATGAATTCACGCGAACGCGCGAGAACAGAACGGACTGCACCACCACCGAACCGGAGATCACACAACCGCCGGATACCAGTGAGTTAAGGGTCATCCCGTGGCTACCGGAGCGATCCTGCACGAATTTCGCTGGCGGTAATGATTCATTGTAGGTGCGAATTGGCCAATTGCGATCGTACATATCCAGTTCCGGCACCACAGAGGCCAGATCGAGATTCGCTTTCCAGTAAGCTTTCAGCGTACCCACATCGCGCCAGTACGGCTCGGCATCCGGGTCGGATTGTACGCAAGAGAGCGGGAACGGGTGCGCATAGGCCAGACCGGCTTCGGTGATCTTGGGAATCAAATCTTTGCCAAAGTCGTGGCTGGAGTTCTCATCACGATCGTCTTCTTCCAGCAGTTCATACAGATAGTCGGCGTCAAAGACGTAGATACCCATACTCGCCAGAGATTTGCTCGGATCGTTCGGCATTGACGGTGGGTTAGCAGGTTTTTCAACGAATTCGATAATTTTATCGTTCTCATCAACCGCCATAACGCCAAATGCGGAGGCTTCTTCAATCGGTACTGGCATACAAGCAACGGTGCAACGTGCGCCTTTTTCGACGTGATCGATAAGCATACGCGAGTAGTCTTGCTTGTAGATATGGTCGCCCGCCAGGATCACCACGTATTCCGCTTTATAACGGCGGATAATGTCGAGGTTTTGGGTGACCGCATCTGCGGTGCCGCGATACCAGTTTTCCCCTTTCATTCTCTGCTGTGCTGGCAGCAGATCGACAAACTCGTTCATTTCTTCATTGAAGAATGACCAGCCGCGCTGAATGTGCTGCACCAGAGTGTGGGACTGGTACTGGGTGATCACGCCCATACGACGGATCCCGGAGTTGATGCAGTTAGACAGCGCAAAGTCGATAATGCGGAACTTACCGCCGAAGTGTACGGCCGGTTTTGCTCGCTTATTGGTTAAATCCTTCAGGCGGGTACCACGTCCTCCCGCCAGTATCAGGGCAACAGATTTCAATGGCAGCTGGCGCGCCAACATTAAGTGATCGTTCTTCTCTAAACTAACCATGACTAACTCCTTTTTTATCATCTCTGGAACACACACAATCCGTGTGCAGGTCCCTGCCAGACAGCCGTAATCACTGGGTTATCCTCTCCAGCGAATGGGGGAATGGCGTGCCACTCCCCAGCAGGTAAAACAATCTCTGTTACCTCAAGCGTGGCGTTAATTGCGATCAAAAAGCGATCCGAGAGCAGAATTTGCAGCTGTTTCGGCCCGTTTTGCCACTCATCCGTGCTTAAAGGTTGAGCATATCGATTTAGCCAACGGACATTGCCATCGCCTTCTTCCCACCAGCGATTCTCCACCAAAGCGGGAATGCGCTTGCGCAGATGGATTAACGCGGCGGTAAATGCGGTTAAACCACTGCTTGCCTGCGACCAGTCCAACCAGGTTAATTGGTTATCCTGACAGTAGGCATTGTTATTGCCATGCTGGCTGTGACCATGTTCGTCACCGGCCAGTAACATCGGCGTACCCTGGGAGAGCAACAACGTTGTTAACAAGGCGTGAATACTGTCGCGCCGCCGTTCAACCAGGTCAAGAGAACCGCCTAACCCTTCTTTACCATGATTGTTACTGTAATTGTTGTTGGTCCCGTCGCGATTTTCTTCTCCGTTTGCTTCATTGTGTTTATGGTTGAAGCAAACGCAGTCGCGAAGCGTAAAACCGTCATGCGCAGTGACGAGATTAATCGCGGCACTCGGCAGACGACCATTACGTTTAAAAACATCGCTGGAGGCAGCAAAACGCCCGGCAAACGCCCCCAGAGGCAAATCATAATGTAGCCAGAAACGACGGGCAGCATCGCGGAAATGATCGTTCCACTCGGCAAACAGCGGCGGGAAATTTCCCACCTGATAACCACCAGGGGCGATATCCCACGGTTCAGCAATTAACTTCACCTGCGAGAGCACCGGGCAGTTCTGGATAGCGGTAAACAACGGCGCATCCTGACGGAACTCTGGCGTACGGCCCATGACTGCCGCCAGATCAAAGCGGAAACCATCGACGTGACAGGTTTCTACCCAATAACGCAGGCAGGCGCTGGCATAATCCACCACCGCCGGATGACTCAAATTGAGCGTGTTGCCGCAACCGGTCCAGTTGTGATAATCGCCGTCTTCTCTTATCCAATAATAGCTACGGTTATCGATCCCACGCAGTGAGAATAACGGGCCGTCGAGGTCCAGTTCCGCACTATGGTTGAGCACGATATCAAGAATGACTTCGATACCCGCTTTATGCAGTGCTTTGATTGCATCGCGAAACTCATCCAGCGCCGTTTCTGGCGAGCAGGCATACGCCGGATGCAGCGCAAACATCGCCACCGGGTTGTAACCCCAGTAGTTACTTAGCCCCATGCGTTGCAGACGTGGTTCACTGGCAAACTGCGCCACTGGCAGCAGTTCCAGCGCGGTAATGCCCAATTGTTTCAAATAGTTGATCATCACCGGATGCCCGAGGGCTTTATAAGTGCCACGGATCTCGACCGGAATCTCCGGGTGCAAGTACGTTAATCCTTTGACATGGGCTTCATAAATGATGGTGCTGCCCCACGGCGTGCGCGGCGGGGCATCATCTTCCCAGTCATAGTGATCAACCACCACTACGCATTTCGGCGCAATGGCGGCGTTGTCGCGATAGTCAGGTTCATTATGACCGGCGTGCAGCAGCGGGTTATCTTTAAACTCCCCGTCAATTTGCCGCGCGCAAGGATCAATCAACAACTTCGCCGGGTTAAAGCGATGCCCATCGGCGGGTTGCCAGGGGCCATGAACGCGATAACCATAACGCAAACCCGGGCGCGCATCCGGCAGATAACCGTGCCAAATGTCGCCACTGTGCCCTGGCAAGTCATAGCGATGTTCCTGGCCATTGGCGTCAAAGACACACAGTTCTACCCGCTCGGCATGAGCGGAGAAAAGTGTGAAGTTGACGCCCTGACCGTCGTAATGCGCGCCGAGGGGAGCGGGTTTGCCAATGGCGAGCTGTGTCATTCTGCCTCCCGAACCAGCCAGATAGTGGCCAGCGGTGGTAGTGTCAGGCTTAGTGAATGCTGACGACCGTGGCTGGCAATCTCATCGCTGTGTACCGTGCCGCCATTGCCTGCATTACTGCCGTGATAGTGCATGGAATCGGTATTGAGGATTTCACGCCATTTGCCTGGCTGATTAATGCCGAAGCGATAATCATGACGCGGCACCGGCGTAAAGTTACTGGCAACGATAATTTCGTTACCCTCTTTATCGCGACGCACAAAGATCAGCACCGAGCGTTCTTTGTCATCCACCACCAGCCATTCAAAGCCGTACGGGTCAAAATCCAGTTCATGCATTGCTTTATGGTGGCGGTAGGTGAGGTTCAGATCGCGCACCAGACGCTGGACACCGTGGTGCCAGTTATCGCCACCTTCCAACAGATGCCAGTCGAGGCTGGCGTCATGGTTCCACTCACGGCCCTGGGCAAATTCGTTCCCCATGAACAGCAGTTTCTTGCCCGGGAATGCCCACATCCAGCCATAGTAGGCGCGCAGGTTAGCGAATTTCTGCCATGCGTCGCCCGGCATGCGGTCGAGAATCGATTTTTTACCGTGGACCACTTCATCATGCGACAACGGCAGGACGAAGTTTTCAGTGTAGTTGTAGAGAATCCCGAAGGTGAGTTTATCGTGATGATACTGACGATAAACCGGGTCGAGCTTCATGTAGTCCAGGGTGTCATGCATCCAGCCGAGGTTCCACTTGTACCAGAAGCCCAGACCGCCCATATCCTGCGGACGAGAAACGCCAGGGAAATCGGTAGACTCCTCAGCCATTGTCACCGCACCGGAAACCTGCTCACCAAGAATACGGTTGGTATTACGCAAGAATTCAATCGCTTCAAGATTCTCGCGCCCGCCAAATTCGTTCGGGATCCACTCCCCCTCTTTACGGCTGTAGTCGCGATAAATCATTGACGCCACCGCATCGACGCGCAGCGCATCAATACCAAAACGTTCAATCCAGTAAAGCGCGTTACCGACGAGGAAGTTACTGACTTCACGGCGACCATAATTGTAGATCAGCGTATTCCAGTCCTGATGATAGCCTTCGCGCGGATCGCTGTGTTCATACAAGTTCGTGCCATCAAATTCGGCAAGCGCAAAGTCATCGGTCGGGAAGTGGCCTGGCACCCAGTCGAGAATCACGTTCAGACCCGCTGCGTGTGCGGCATCAATGAAATAACGGAAGTCGTCGCGAGTACCAAAACGGCGGGTTGGTGCATACAGGCCGGTTGGCTGATAACCCCAACTGCCATCGAAGGGATGCTCGTTAATGGGCAGTAGTTCGAGGTGGGTAAAGCCCATCCATTTAGCATAAGGCACCAGTTGATCGGCCAGCTCGCGGTAGCTCAACCAGAAATTGTTATCGGTGTGGCGACGCCAGGAGCCCAGGTGAACTTCATAAATAGAGATTGACGCATCAAACTGATTCGCTTTTTTGCGCTCTTCAGTCTGTACAACCTTTTCCGGCAGCCCGCAAATAAGAGACGCGGTTTCCGGGCGCATTTGCGCTTCGAAGGCATAAGGGTCGGACTTCAGACGCAAGTTGCCATTGGCATCAATCATCTCGTATTTATAGAGCTGACCGTTATGCGCCCCAGGGATAAACAGTTCCCAAATGCCGCTCTCTTTACGCAGACGCATCGGGTGACGGCGACCGTCCCAGTAGTTGAATTGCCCAACCACCGAGACCCGACGGGCGTTTGGAGCCCAAACAGAGAAACGCGTACCTGTGACGCCATCCATAGTATCTGCATGCGCGCCTAAGGTTTCATACGGGCGCAGGTGAGTACCTTCAGATAATAGCCAGGCATCCATTTCCTGGATTAGCGGGCCAAAACGGTAAGGATCATCAATCAGGTTTTGCTGACCATGCCAGACAACAGCCAACTGATAGCGGAAAAAATTCTTACGTCGCGGAATGACACCGCTAAAGAATCCCCGTGAGTCAAGACACTCCAGTTTTGCGAGTTTGCGCCCGGTTTTCGGTTCAATCACCCACACATCGGTAGCGTCGGGTAAAAGGGCACGGACTTCCAGTCCCGCGGTGGTTTTATGCATTCCCAGTACGGAAAAAGGATCCGCAAAATGGCCTGCAATTAGCGCGTTAATCACGTCTCTATCGATACGATCGGACATGCTTGTCTTCCTGTTTTATTGTGTCACCCCATCCAATTGGATTTTTGACTTCTGGTTGTGACATTTTTTTGACCTGAACGGCGCAGCACTCTGTGCATCCTCTCTGCGTCGTCCTCACTTCAGGTAAGGCTGTGAATACTCATGTATTCAGCCACCCTTAAAGAATAGCCAATGCTCTATTTAACTCCCGGTAAATCATGAAACATCTGCGCTTACTCCTGTATTACGCACTAACAGGGGCGGCATCGCGCCCCAGATTTAATGAATAAAGATTACGCCAGTTGACGAAGCATCCGACGCAGCGGCTCCGCGGCCCCCCACAGCAGCTGGTCACCCACGGTAAAGGCTGACAGGAACTCCGGTCCCATATTCAGCTTACGCAGGCGGCCTACCGGCGTGGTCAGCGTGCCGGTAACGGCAGCTGGGGTTAGCTCACGCATAGTGATTTCCCGATCGTTCGGAACGACTTTCGCCCACGGATTGTGCGCAGCCAGCAGTTCTTCGACGGTCGGAATAGACACATCTTTTTTCAATTTAATAGTGAATGCCTGGCTGTGGCAGCGCAATGCCCCGACACGCACACATAAACCATCTACCGGAATTACGGAAGATGTGTTGAGGATCTTGTTGGTTTCCGCCTGCCCTTTCCACTCTTCGCGGCTCTGACCGTTATCGAGCTGTTTGTCGATCCACGGAATCAGGCTACCCGCCAGCGGCACGCCAAAGTTATCCACCGGCAGCTCACCGCTACGGGTTAAGGTTGTGACTTTGCGTTCGATATCGAGAATAGCAGAGGACGGGGTCGCGAGTTCATCTGCCACATGGCCATACAGATGGCCCATCTGGGTTAATAACTCACGCATATGTCGCGCACCACCGCCGGAAGCGGCCTGGTAGGTTGCAACGGACACCCAATCAACAAGATCATTGGCGAATAAACCACCCAACGACATCAACATCAGGCTTACGGTACAGTTACCGCCAACAAAAGTCCTGATGCCATTATTTAATCCGTCGGTAATGACGTCCTGATTGACGGGGTCAAGAATGATGATGGCGTCATCTTTCATGCGCAGAGACGATGCTGCGTCAATCCAGTAACCTTGCCATCCGCTTTCACGAAGCTTTGGATAGATTTCGTTGGTATAATCGCCGCCCTGACAGGTCACAATGATATCGAGGGCCTTTAGCGCCTCCAGATCAAAGGCATCCTGAAGTGTGCCAGTGGTTCCGCCAAAAGACGGCGCAGCCTGGCCAAGCTGAGAAGTAGAAAAGAAGACAGGGCGAATGGCGTTGAAGTCGCGCTCTTCAACCATGCGTTGCATGAGAACGGAGCCGACCATACCGCGCCAGCCGATAAAACCAACATTTTTCATAAGCGTTTTTTCCTGCAAAGATGTGTGCTGTATAAATGTGCCGGTCTCCTCTTGGCACATCTTTCACCATACAAAAAGCAGCCAAAGTCGCAAGTGAAATTAATCAATGATAGCGAAGCCATCAGTAATGCGACTTATCCTGCTTTGTTAGCACACAGAAAGTCCGCGGCAATTATCAGGGAATTTGAGTTATGAATGAAATCATTTCTGCAGCAGTTTTATTGATCCTGATTATGGATCCGCTCGGAAACCTGCCTATTTTCATGTCCGTACTGAAACATACTGAACCGAAAAGACGGCGGGCAATCATGGTGCGAGAGTTGCTTATTGCTCTCCTGGTGATGCTGGTGTTCCTGTTTGCGGGTGAGAAAATTCTGGCATTTCTCAGCCTGCGAGCAGAAACCGTCTCCATTTCTGGCGGCATCATTCTGTTTTTAATCGCCATTAAGATGATTTTCCCCAGCGCTTCAGGAAATAGCAGCGGGCTTCCGGCAGGTGAAGAGCCATTTATCGTGCCGTTGGCAATTCCGTTAGTCGCCGGGCCGACTATTCTCGCCACGCTGATGTTGTTGTCTCATCAGTACCCGAATCAGATGGGACATCTGGTGATTGCTCTGCTGCTGGCCTGGGGCGGCACCTTTGTCATCCTGCTACAGTCTTCGCTATTTTTACGTCTGCTGGGCGAGAAAGGGGTGAACGCACTTGAACGCCTGATGGGATTGATTCTGGTGATGATGGCAACCCAGATGTTCCTCGACGGCATTCGAATGTGGATGAAGGGGTAACGAGGAGAGTTTTTCGAAAAGAACCCGGTAGCGTCACAACTACCGGGCGAACAAACTTAACTCAACAGCTGGAACGCAATCATCCCAACGATGGCACCAACAGTGCCGAGGATGGTTTCCATCATGGTCCAGGTTTTCAGCGTTTCGGCTTCGGTCGCGCCGGTAAATTTACCGAACAACCAGAAACCGGCGTCGTTAACGTGGCTGACAACAATCGAACCACCAGCGATACAAATCGACAGTGCCGCCATTTGCGCACCGGAGTAGTTCAGTTGTTCAATGACCGGCATCACCAGCCCCACCGCCGTTAAACAGGCAACGGTGGCAGACCCCTGAATGATGCGCACTGCAGCGGCCAGCACGAAGCAGGTGATAGCAATCGGCAGGCCCATGCCGGTTAACGCTTCGCCCAGTGCCGGACCTACGCCAGAGTCAACCAGCACCTGTTTGAACACGCCGCCTGCACCAATCACCAGCAGAATGATCCCCGCCGGTTGTAGCGCGTGACCGCAAATCTCCATCACTTTGTCTTTTGGCATGCCCTGACGCATTGCCAGGCCATAAATCGCTACCAGACAAGCAACCAGAATCGCGGTAAATGGATGACCAATAAACTCGAACCATTCGTAAGCAGTTGATCCTTCTGGCACAAAACGAGCGGCAATGGTTTTCAGCCCCACCAGCACCAGCGGCAACAGGATCAGCGACAGGCTGAATCCGAAGGACGGCATTTTGCCTTCGCCGAGATGCGGTTCGCTGATGTCGTCAGGAATATGCAACTCCACGTAACGGCTGATGAAATTACCCCACAGCGGCCCGGCAATAATCATTCCCGGAATTGCCGCACACAGACCAATCAGGATCATCCAGCCAAAGTCGGCATTCATCTGCGATGCCAGCAGCATCGGCGCTGGTCCAGGCACCAGAAATGCCGCCGCTGCCGCCACGCCTGCGAATAATGGGATTACCAGCTTCACCAGGTTCGTACCGGTGTGGCGCGCCATTGAGAAAGCAACGCTAATCAGCAGAACTATCGCCACTTCAAAGAACAGCGGTAGCGCACAGACCAACCCCGCAAGGCCGATGGCATAATGCTCGCGGCTGTGACCGAAGGATTTGAGCATTTTGACGGCAATCTGATCGACTGCGCCGGTTTCATGTAAGATCTTGCCAAACATAGCTCCCAGGGCGACAACCACCGCCAGGAAGCCGAGGGTGCCTCCCATCCCTTTTTCCATCGTCGCTGCGATTTTATCGAGCGGCATACCGGAAAAAAGGCCAGCCCCCATGGACACCACCATCAAAGCCAGGAAAGCGTGCATACGCGCCTTCATGACTAAAAACAGCAGCAGTAAAACAGACCCTACTGCTGTTAAAACAAGCGTTAATGTAGTCACTACTTATTTGCCTTTTTTAATAACCTCAATGGTGCTTGCCACAACACCTTCCAGCGGTTGATCGATATCCACCACCAGTACATCGGTTTCGTCCGCACCCGGCTCCTGCAGCGTTTCAAACTGCGTCACCAACATTTGGGTTTTAAAGAAATGGCCTTTGCGCGCTTTCAAGCGACTTTCAATCACATCAAAATCGCCTTTCAGGTAGATGAAAGAGAGATTCGGATTACCTTCACGCAGCAAGTCGCGATAGTGCTTTTTCAGTGCAGAACAGACGATCAGCGACACTTTATTGGTGCGCTGCATAGCAAACGCGGCGTCGTTCAGCGCCTGCAACCAGGGTTTGCGATCGTCGTCATTCAGCGGTTCGCCAGACGCCATTTTTTCGATATTGCACCGTGGATGGAGGAAATCGCCATCAAGAAACGCGGCATGAAGTTGATGCGCCACTTCACTGGCGACCGCAGATTTGCCGCTGCCCGATACGCCCATCAAGACGTAAATGTGGTGATCATGGTTAGTCGTGCTCAAAGTGGTGCCCCCACAATACAAGAATTAAAGATGTTACGGGTAACTGTTATCGGTAACATTGTCCAGCCGGACAATATCAGAAGCAATATCCATCCGTGCCTTAAGTGTATAAGTGTGAGCTACTTCAAATTTGTAGGCTTAAATAGATCCGCCCGGTGACAAGGTGAAACCTAAATCTAACATTTTCGGTGTCACAGATTCGCCACGAATACGCGCCAGCAGGCGTTCAGCGCCAATACTGCCCATCCGCTCACGCGGCGTCAGCACGCTCGCTAACCGCGGCTCCATCACCTGGCCAATGTCATGACCGTGGAAACCGGCAATCGCCATATCGTCAGGAACCTTCAATCCCAGACGCTGACATTCAAACGCCGCGCCGACCGCCAGGTCATCGTTGGTACAGAACACGCCATCCAGCTGCGGATATTCCCGCCGCGCCTGGCGAATCAGTTCAATACCGGAAGAGTAAGAAGAAGATTGCTCAACCATCACGCTATACGACACCAGACCTGCATCCAGCATCGCCTGTTCGTATCCCTTCTGTTTGATGATAGTACGTTCGTCGAGACGCGCGCCGAGATAGGCAATGTGGCAATGCCCGCGAGCAATAATGGCGGTGGTCATCTGGCGTGCCGCTTCAAAGTTATCAAAACCGACGGCGATATCGAGGCACGGCGACTGGCTGTCCATGAGTTCCACCACCGGGATCCCCGCCACTTCAATCATCTTTAAGGTGCGCGGCGTGTGGGTACGTTCGGTGAGGATCAGTCCGTCGATATTCCATGAGAGCATGGATTCGAGACGTTCTTGCTCCATTTCCGGTTTATAACCGTAGTGAGCCAGCATGGTCTGATAACCGTGCGCGTCGGTGACGCTTTCGATTCCGCGTAATACTTCCGCGAAAACCTGGTTGGTGAGAGAAGGTAACAGGACGCCAATCGCCCGGCTGGTGGCGTTAGAGAGGATATCGGGCGCACGATTGGGAATATAGCCCAGTTCATCAAGAGCGGCGGCAATCTTGCCGCGTAGAGCGACGGAAACCTGCTCCGGGTTGCGTAAAAAACGGCTGACCGTCATTTTGGTCACGCCTACACGGTCAGCCACATCCTGAAGTACGGGTCTTTTCTTTTTCATCGTCCTGAAGGTACAAAAGAGATAGATTCTCTTAGTTTAACACGGACGCATCAGAACCTTCCCGGGGAAAACAGTGCTTGTTTACAATTATTAGATATACACTAAATCAATTGCATCGCATTGTGCTAACGACGCGGCAAAACCCCGAAAGCGTGCATCAGCACGCGGCCGGAGCGAGCGAGGAAGCCTGCAAAAAGGCAGGCTTCAAAGATGCCGTTGAGTTTTAAACCGGCGGCAGATCGAACAGTAACACTTCGCTGTCGCTATCCGCATGGATGGAGATTGCCTGCTCATCCCAGATTGCCAGACCATCGCTGGTCGAGGCTTTCACGCCGTTAATGGTGACATTGCCTTTCACCACCTGGATCCAGACGCGGCGTTCAGCGGCAATCTGATGCACCGACTGCTCATCTTTCAGCAACGCCCAGCGGTACAGTTCCATATCCTGATGCACTTTCAATGAACCATCTCGCGCATCCGGCGAGAGCACCAGCTGTTTGCCCTGTACGGCATCGAAGCGACGCTGTTCATAACGCGGCGTAATACCGTTTTCTTCAGGCATGATCCAGATCTGATACAGATGCAGACGCTCGGTGCTGCTTGGGTTGTACTCTGAGTGACGAATACCCGTACCCGCACTCATAATCTGGAACTCACCCGCCGGAACCTGCTCTTTATTGCCCATGCTGTCCTGATGCTCAACAGTACCTTCCAGCACGTAGGTCAAAATTTCCATATCTTTATGCGGGTGAGTGCCGAAGCCCTGCCCTGCTTCAATCACGTCGTCGTTAATCACGCGCAGCGCGGAGAAGCCCATAAAGTTCGGATCGTAATAGTTGGCAAAAGAGAAAGTATGCCAGGAATCCAGCCAGCCATGATTTGCATGACCACGTTCATTTGCTTTGCGTAAGTAGATCATTTGTATTCGCCCCCTGAATGATTTCGATGGGCTTAGTGTGGACCCGATCTGCCTGGGATGATAGAGGGTGAAAATTGCCCCCTCTGTTCAAAAAAATTGAACTATTCGAGGGGCCATCAAACTTAATTCGCGAGAGTCACTGTGGAGGGAGAGGCTTGCTCAAATCCGCGTTCAAGGATTTCCAGATTGGTAAGAACTTCAGATTCCTTGACGTAATTTGGCGCACCGACCGAATCATCCGCTGCGAATCCCGGTTCGCCCGGCATAATATTAGCCTTCAGGCTGGTTTCCTGCTGGTCGATACCGTATTTAATAAACGAACCTTTCTTACCGTGAACGATAAATTTCGGATAATCGATTTTCACCAGATGGCTGGTTTTGACGATGGCTTTCAGGTCGCCATAAAACAGTTGCGCTTCAAAGGTGTCGTCAGGATTGGCTTTATTACGCAGGCTGCGGATGTCATAAGCGACGTGATCCGGGCGACCGAACAGAGAAATAATCTGGTCCATCGTATGCACACCAAGGCCATAAAACGCGCCATCCTGCGGCAGCCCAGGTTTGGTTTCTGCCACCGGGCGGTAATAGTCAAAATGGCTTTCCACTTCAACAATCTCTCCCAACTTGCCACTTTCAATCGCTTTTTTCGCTGTCAGGAAGCAGGAGTCAAAGCGACGATTCTGATACGGCGTGACGGTCAGCCCTTTGCTTTTCGCCAACGCAAACAGCTCCTTCGCCTGGGCAAGCGTCGGGGTGAACGGTTTTTCGACCAGCACATTTTTCCCGGCTTCCAGCGCGCGTTTCGCGTACTCGAAATGGCTGTCCGCGTGGGTGCAGACAACAACCAGCTTAACATCGGGATCGTTTAGTACTTCGTCGAGATCGCTGGTGAAATGGATATGGGAATAAATGGGAGCCTGTTCTTCCGGCTTCGCATGGCGACGAAAAATATGCGCGACATGCCAGCTATCCTTGCGGTTAAGTACATACGGCAGATGGTAACGGGTGGTGCTTTTGCCGAAGCCAATAAAGGCGCAGTTGATGACCATGATTTCGTCCTTTTTAAGGTGGTTATTTACACCTTAGCGCAAAGCGGACGTGGTTCCTACTGGAGTGCGCATAACGAACACAAGCACTCCCGTGGATAAATTGAGAACGAAAGATCAAAAAAAAGCCAGCACCCGGCTGGCTAAGTAATACTGGAAGCAATGTGAGCAATGTCGTGCTTTCAGGTTCTCCGCGAGGGTCTTCCTGATCGCGAGACAATAATAATCATTCTCATTCGCACTTGTCCAACACTTTTTGCAAAAAAATGCATTTGACTCGCATTTGAAAGTCAATGATGTTGAAAGGGACATTTACCCCAAAGAGGACAAAGGAATGAGTGAGATAGTAATACGCCACGCAGAAACACGGGATTACGAGGCCATCAGGCAGATTCACGCCCAGCCGGAGGTGTATTGCAACACACTACAGGTGCCTCATCCTTCCGATCATATGTGGCAGGAGCGACTCGCCGATCGTCCCGGCATCAAGCAACTCGTCGCCTGTATTGATGGAGACGTCGTGGGCCATCTCACCATTGACGTGCAACAGCGCCCACGCCGCAGTCATGTTGCCGATTTTGGTATCTGTGTCGACTCTCGTTGGAAGAACCGCGGCGTCGCCAGCGCCCTGATGCGAGAGATGATTGAAATGTGCGACAACTGGTTGCGGGTAGATCGCATTGAACTAACCGTGTTTGTCGATAACGCCCCGGCAATTAAGGTCTATAAAAAATACGGCTTTGAAATTGAAGGGACTGGTAAGAAGTACGCATTGCGTAATGGTGAATATGTCGATGCATATTATATGGCGCGGGTGAAGTAAGATAGTGCCCTTTTTCTGAGATGGAAAAAGGGTGTCATTCAAAATCGACATACCTTCCTTTAAGGTATTTATTTACCCAATACATATATTGAGATTTAACTCATAATTACTTCCTAAAGTGTAATATTTTATTTTTTAATATATACGCCTACAATTTCCTGGAGTAAATAAATAACAATTAACAAGCATAATATTGCCATTGATAAAATAGCATGCCATAAAAGGACTTTTCAGGGATGAGTAATATTGTTTACCTGACAGTAACGGGAGAACAACAAGGAAGCATCTCCGCAGGTTGTGGGACTTCTGAGTCTACAGGTAATCGTTGGCAGAGCGGGCATGAGGATGAAATATTTACATTCTCACTCTTAAATAATATTAATAATACGGGGCTTGGTTCACAGTTCCATGGTATAACATTTTGTAAATTAATTGATAAAAGCACTCCATTATTTATTAATTCCATTAACAATAATGAACAATTATTTATGGGATTTGACTTCTATCGAATAAATAGATTTGGTAGATTGGAAAAGTATTATTATATACAACTAAGAGGCGCTTTTTTATCGGCTATTCATCACCAGATCATTGAAAACCAACTGGATACAGAAACAATAACTATTAGTTATGAATTTATCCTCTGTCAACATCTTATCGCAAATACCGAGTTCAGCTATTTGGCACTCCCTGAAAATTATAACCGTTTGTTTTTACCAAATTCAAAAAACCAAACAAATAATCGTTTCAAAACGTTAAACAGCAAAGCTATTGGCAGGCTACTTGCTGCTGGTGGCGTATACAATGGGAACATTGAAGGATTCAGAGATACTGCGGAAAAACTGGGTGGAGATGCAATAAAAGGCTATGATCAAATACTAAATGAAAAAACAGCGGGCATAGCGATAGCAACAGCATCTATTCTTTTAACAAAGCGTTCTAATGTTGATACATATACAGAAATAAATAGTTACTTAGGCAAACTTAGAGGTCAACAAAAACTTCTTGATGGTATAGACATAATAGAAATAATATACATTAAGAGACCTTCAAAAGACTTAGCTAACTTACGAAAGGAGTTTAATAAAACTGTAAGAAAAAATTTTCTTATCAAACTTGCAAAAACCTCCGAAGCATCTGGAAGATTCAACGCCGAAGACCTTTTAAGAATGAGAAAGGGCAATGTTCCTCTAAATTATAATGTTCACCATAAACTATCTCTAGATGATGGTGGTACTAATGATTTCGAAAATTTAGTATTAATCGAAAACGAACCATATCATAAAGTTTTTACTAACATGCAATCACGAATAGCTAAGGGAATATTAGTAGGTGAAAGCAAAATCACTCCCTGGGCCATTCCATCTGGCTCAATTTATCCTCCCATGAAAAATGTAATGAACGCATCCCACACAATTAAACACGGAGCAGTATGATGGTTAAAAGGGTGAAACTGGCAGGTGTGGAGCCTCGCAGATTTCCGGCATC
>NZ_MDGW01000572.1:0-19186 GCF_001712525.1 Shigella sp. FC1661 | reverse complement strand
CGACATCCGACGCCATTCATGGCCATATCAATGATTTTCTGGTGCGTACCGGGCTGAGAGGCGGTGTAAGTGAACTGTAGTTGCCATGTTTTACGGCAATGAGAGCAGAGATAGCGCTGATGTCCGGCAGTGCTTTTGCCGTTACGCACCACGCCTTCAGTAGCGGAGCAGGAAGGACATCTGATGGAAATGGAAGCCACGCAAGCACCTTAAAATCACCATCATACACTAAATCAGTAAGTTGGCAGCATTACCAACGACTGGTTCAACATCAAAGAGCGCGGACGCCCGATGGGCTTCTTCAACGCAGCTTCTACCATTGGCGTTGCCGTAAGCCCACCGATTCTGGCGGCGATGATGCTGGTGATGGGCTGGCGCGGGATGTTTATTACCATTGGTGTACTGGGGATTTTTCTCGCCATCGGCTGGTATATGCTCTATCGCAACCGCGAGCACGTAGAACTGACTGCCGTTGAGCAAGCTTATCTCAATGCAGGTAGCGTCAATGCCCGCCGAGATCCGCTCAGTTTTGCCGAATGGCGCAGCCTGTTCCGTAACCGTACAATGTGGGGAATGATGCTCGGATTCAGTGGCATCAACTACACTGCGTGGCTGTATCTGGCCTGGCTTCCTGGTTACCTGCAAACAGCCTATAACCTGGATTTAAAAAGCACAGGGTTGATGGCGGCTATCCCTTTCCTGTTTGGGGCTGCCGGGATGCTGGTCAACGGTTACGTTACCGACTGGCTGGTCAAAGGGGGAATGGCTCCGATTAAAAGCCGTAAGATCTGCATTATTGCCGGGATGTTCTGTTCTGCCGCCTTTACGCTGATAGTACCACAAGCGACAACATCCATGACGGCGGTTCTGCTGATTGGCATGGCACTGTTCTGTATTCACTTTGCCGGAACATCCTGCTGGGGCTTGATCCACGTCGCAGTTGCTTCTCGCATGACTGCGTCGGTGGGCAGTATCCAGAACTTTGCCAGCTTCATCTGCGCCTCTTTTGCGCCGATCATTACTGGTTTTATTGTTGATACCACCCACTCATTCCGTCTGGCACTAATCATCTGCGGTTGCGTCACCGCAGCGGGGGCACTGGCGTACATCTTCCTGGTTCGTCAGCCGATCAACGACCCACGTAAAGATTAATCTCCTTATGCCCGATAACATTTTGCTTATCGGGCATTTTCATGGCGATTAAAATGTTTCCCAGTTCTCCTCGCTATCTGCCACGGCCATTTTACGCGGCGCAGCTGGCGTCACGGTTTTTACCACAGCCGATGTTTCACGCTGCTGTTGCTGAATCCGGAACACTGCCACTGCTTCGGTCAGGCGACTGGCCTGCTCTTCCAGCGCGGCGGCGGCAGCGGCAGACTCTTCCACCAGCGCGGCGTTCTGTTGAGTTACCCGGTCCATCTCAGCAACCGCTAAGCCAACCTGATCGATACCACGGCTCTGCTCATCAGAAGCAGAAGCAATTTCGCCCATAATGTCCGTCACGCGGGTCACGGCGCTGACAATCTCCGCCATTGTTTCCCCGGCGCTTTCGACCAGCGTAGAGCCAACATCCACTTTCCCCACCGAGTCTTCAATCAGGCTTTTAATTTCACGAGCCGCCTGGGCGCTGCGCTGGGCCAGATTACGCACTTCTCCCGCGACCACCGCAAAACCGCGCCCTTGCTCACCCGCACGCGCAGCCTCAACCGCCGCGTTCAAAGCCAGAATATTGGTCTGGAAGGCAATGCCGTCAATTACGCTGATAATATCGGCGATTTTCTGCGAACTGGTGGAGATATCGCGCATAGTCTGCACCACGTTATCTACCACTTTGCCGCCGCGTTGCGCCGTTTCAGAAGCACTTAACGCCAGATGGCTGGCCTGGCGCGCATTTTCGGCGTTCTGCTTCACCGTTGCGGTCAGTTGCTCCATGCTGGCTGCCGTCTCTTCCAGCGAAGCGGCCTGTTGCTCGGTGCGCGAAGAGAGATCGTTATTGCCGGTGGCGATTTCGCTGGCACCGCTATAGATGGCATTGGCCCCGTTGCGCACATCACCGACGGTACGCATCAGCTCTCCCTGCATATGGCGCAAACTCTCTGCCAGTTGCCCCATCTCATTAGAGCCATCCACCTCAATCGGTTTCACCAGATCGCCGCCTGCAATATGACGAATGCTGTCAATCAGGCGATTCATTGGCGCTACCAGCGAGGCTTTAATACCGAACCAGACGGCGAAGATGACCGCCAGTACGACGATCATCACGCCCACCAGAATCCACATCGCCTGGCTGTAGGAGGCATTGTTATCGCTGACGGCGATATCATAGAGCCGATCGTTTTGCTCCATGTAAGCCACATACTGCTTCTCGAAACCGTCCTGATATCCCTGGGTCGGCTGATCAAAGAACTCGTTGATTTTGCCTGCACCTAACAGTTGGATCAGCTCCGCCAGCGCATTGTGATAAATATCGTAATTACGTTTGATCTCTGCCGCTGCGGCGGTGCTCTGACGCGGGTCACGCGGCAACGCTTCGTAATCCGCCCAGTTTTTTTCCGCCTGTTTCAGCGAAATACTGGCACTCTGCATCAGCTCAGCAACGGTTGAACCGCTACCAATATTATTCTGATCCATCATGTAGCGGATACCCGCGCGGTTGAGGGTGTTACGCGTCTGCAACAACGCGACCCAGCTGCCATTCAGCGTGGATTGCTGCTGGCGAATGGTTTGTAAAACAGTGAAATTTTCTTTGTCATTCTTTAAGGCATTAAAGAACAGACCGCCTGATGTCAGTTGTAAAAGGCCAAAAACGGCCAAAACCAGCAGTAAGCTGGTCACGATCTTGATACGTTTTAACATGGTTTCTCTTTCCTGTGGACCGATGCAAGATTTTCGGCCTGGAAAGCAAAAACTTTATGAAAAGGTGTAACCCGCCATCCATGGAAAAACCAGGCGCTGGTTATCAGATACTAAAAAGTTATTCATTATCGCCCGGGATGGCTTCTTGTCGGGAATTGCCCAGAGCAATAAATTCCTCTAACAGATGGGTTAACTGTTGCATTTTCTCGGCAGTAAACTGAGCTTCAATCTGCCGATAGGCTTCTTCAATCTGTGTCTGAGCGCGGTTATACAGCGCCTGCCCCTCTTTGGTTAGCGAGATATAGAGCTTCCGCTGATCATTGATCGGCTTTAATCGCAACACTAAACCGTCGCGTTCCATCCGCGTGAGAATCCCGGTCAGGCTTGGGCGCAAAATGCAGGCGCGATACGCCAGATCGTGAAAATCCATTGATGGGCTTTCCGCCAGAATACGCACGATGCGCCACTGTTGCTCAGTCAAATTATGCCGTTTAACGATTGGGCGAAAATAACTCATCGCCGCTTCTCGCGCCTGGAGCAACGCAATGGTTAGTGAGTCGTGCATTATCTTTCCCCTGAAAAATTCAAAATCATTAATATAGAAACAGTTAATCGTCACGTTACCGGGACTGCGCTGCCCCTGCAATTCCTGATTTTATCAAAATTGATGATATTTTATTAACTTACTGATATTTAATATTTTATTATCTTTAAATGTAAATAGTTTGTTAATTAGATCACATTTACATCACTTACTTTTGCCAAACTACGCAATCGGGAATAAAAGTAATCATTAACATATTAATGATTAAGATGATCGAATCCGAGGAGTGGTAATGAAAGGCACTATCTTCGCCGTAGCGTTGAACCATCGCAGCCAACTTGATGCATGGCAGGAAGCGTTCCAGCAATCCCCCTACAAAGCCCCGCCTAAAACTGCGGTCTGGTTTATTAAACCGCGCAATACGGTGATTGGTTGCGGTGAACCGATTCCCTTTCCATAGGGTGAAAAGGTACTGAGCGGTGCGACTGTTGCGCTGATTGTGGGAAAAACGGCGACGAAAGTACGTGAAGAAGATGCGGCAGAGTACATCGCCGGATATGCGCAGGCTAACGACGTCAGCCTGCCGGAAGAGAGCTTTTACCGCCCGGCAATCAAAGCAAAATGTCGTGATGGATTCTGCCCCATTGGCGAAACCGTGGCTCTCAGCAATGTCGATAATCTGACCATCTATACCGAGATCAACGGGCGTCCTGCCGATCACTGGAATACCGCCGATTTACAACGTAACGCCGCGCAGTTGCTGAGCGCCCTGAGCGAATTTGCCACGCTGAATCCAGGCGACGCCATTCTGCTCGGCACGCCACAGGCGCGCGTGGAAATACAGCCAGGCGAGCGCGTTCGTGTTCTCGCAGAAGGTTTCCCGCCGCTGGAAAATCCGGTAGTGGACGAACGTGAAGTGACCACGCGCAAGAGCTTCCCAACGCAGCCACACCCGCACGGCACGCTGTTTGCCCTCGGCCTGAACTACGCCGACCACGCCAGCGAACTGGAATTTAAGCCACCGGAAGAACCGCTGGTGTTCCTGAAAGCGCCAAATACCCTCACTGGCGATAACCAGACCTCCGTGCGTCCAAACAATATTGAATACATGCACTATGAAGCGGAGCTGGTGGTAGTTATTGGCAAACAGGCGCGTAACGTCAGCGAAGCCGATGCCATGGATTATGTCGCGGGCTACACCGTGTGTAACGACTACGCCATTCGTGACTATCTGGAAAACTACTACCGCCCTAACCTGCGGGTAAAAAGCCGCGACGGACTGACGCCGATGCTTTCAACCATCGTGCCGAAAGAGGCGATCCCGGACCCGCATAATCTGACCCTTCGCACCTTCGTCAACGGCGAGTTACGCCAGCAAGGCACCACCGCCGATCTGATCTTCAGCGTGCCCTTCCTGATCGCCTACTTAAGTGAATTTATGACCCTGAATCCGGGCGACATGATCGCCACCGGCACACCCAAAGGCTTATCTGACGTGGTGCCTGGCGATGAAGTAGTGGTGGAAGTAGAAGGCGTGGGCCGCCTGGTGAACCGAATTGTGAGTGAGGATACAGCGAAATGAAAAAAGTAAATCATTGGATCAACGGCAAAAATGTTGCAGGTAACGACTACTTCCAGACCACCAATCCGGCAACGGGTGAAGTGCTGGCGGATGTGGCCTCTGGCGGTGAAGCGGAGATCAATCAGGCGGTAGCGGCAGCGAAAGAGGCGTTCCCGAAATGGGCCAATCTGCCGATGAAAGAGCGTGCGCGCCTGATGCGCCGTCTGGGCGATCTGATCGACCAGAACGTGCCAGAGATCGCCGCGATGGAAACCGCGGACACCGGCCTGCCGATCCATCAGACCAAAAATGTGTTGATCCCACGCGCTTCCCACAACTTTGAATTTTTCGCGGAAGTCTGCCAGCAGATGAACGGCAAGACCTATCCGGTTGACGACAAGATGCTCAACTACACGCTGGTGCAGCCGGTGGGCGTTTGTGCGCTGGTATCGCCGTGGAACGTACCGTTTATGACCGCCACATGGAAGGTCGCGCCGTGTCTGGCGCTGGGCAATACCGCGGTACTGAAAATGTCGGAACTCTCCCCGCTGACCGCTGACCGCCTGGGTGAGCTGGCGCTGGAAGCCGGTATTCCGGCAGGCGTGCTGAACGTGGTACAGGGCTACGGCGCAACCGCAGGGGATGCGCTGGTTCGTCATCATGACGTACGTGCCGTGTCGTTCACCGGCGGTACGGCCACCGGGCGCAACATCATGAAAAACGCCGGGCTGAAAAAATACTCCATGGAACTGGGCGGTAAATCGCCGGTGCTGATTTTTGAAGATGCCGATATTGAACGCGCGCTGGACGCCGCCCTGTTCACCATCTTCTCGATCAACGGCGAACGCTGCACCGCCGGTTCACGCATCTTTATTCAGCAAAGCATCTACCCGGAATTCGTTAAACGCTTTGCCGAACGCGCCAACCGTCTGCGCGTGGGCGATCCGAACGATCCGAATACCCAGGTTGGCGCGCTTATCAGCCAGCAGCACTGGGAAAAAGTCTCCGGCTATATCCGTCTCGGCATTGAAGAAGGCGCCACCCTGCTGGGGGGCGGCCCGGATAAACCGTCTGACCTGCCTGCACACCTGAAAGGCGGCAACTTCCTGCGCCCAACGGTGCTGGCAGACGTTGATAACCGTATGCGAGTCGCCCAAGAAGAGATTTTCGGGCCGGTCGCCTGCCTGCTGCCGTTTAAAGACGAAGCTGAAGGCTTACGCCTGGCAAACGACGTGGAGTACGGCCTCGCGTCGTACATCTGGACACAGGATGTCAGCAAAGTGTTACGCCTGGCGCGTGGCATTGAAGCTGGCATGGTGTTCGTCAACACCCAGAACGTGCGTGACCTGCGCCAGCCATTTGGCGGCGTAAAAGCCTCCGGCACCGGGCGTGAAGGCGGTGAGTACAGCTTCGAAGTGTTCGCGGAAATGAAGAACGTCTGCATTTCCATGGGCGACCATCCAATTCCGAAATGGGGAGTCTGATATGGGTAAGTTAGCGTTAGCCGCCAAGATCACGCACGTACCGTCGATGTATCTCTCTGAACTGCCAGGGAAAAACCACGGTTGCCGCCAGGGCGCGATCGACGGGCATAAAGAGATCAGCAAGCGTTGCCGGGAAATGGGCGTCGATACCATTATCGTTTTCGATACCCACTGGCTGGTCAACAGTGCTTATCACATCAACTGTGCAGACCATTTTGAAGGCGTCTACACCAGCAACGAGCTGCCGCATTTTATCCGCGATATGACCTACAACTACGAGGGCAACCCGGAGTTGGGGCAGCTTATTGCCGATGAAGCCTTAAAGCTCGGCGTGCGGGCAAAAGCGCACAACATTCCCAGCCTGAAACTGGAATACGGCACGCTGGTGCCGATGCGCTACATGAATGAAGACAAGCACTTCAAAGTGGTCTCCATTTCGGCTTTCTGCACGGTTCACGATTTTGCCGACAGCCGCAAGCTGGGCGAAGCGATTCTGAAAGCGATCGAACAGTACGACGGCACCGTGGCGGTCCTTGCCAGCGGTTCGTTATCGCACCGCTTTATTGACGATCAGCGTGCAGAAGAAGGGATGAACAGCTACACCCGCGAGTTCGACCGCCAGATGGACGAGCGCGTGGTGAAGTTGTGGCGCGAAGGCCAGTTCAAAGAGTTCTGCAATATGCTGCCGGAGTACGCCGACTACTGCTACGGCGAAGGCAATATGCACGACACGGTGATGCTGCTGGGGATGCTCGGCTGGGATAAATACGACGGCAAGGTGGAGTTCATCACCGAGCTATTCCCAAGCTCTGGCACCGGTCAGGTTAACGCTGTTTTCCCGCTTCCCGCGTAAGGACGTTTTATGCCGCACTTTATCGTTGAATGCAGTGACAACATCCGCGAAGAAGCCGACCTGCCGGGGTTGTTCGCCAAAGTGAATCCGACGCTGGCAGCCACGGGTATTTTTCCGCTGGCGGGTATTCGCAGCCGCGTGCATTGGGTCGATACCTGGCAGATGGCCGACGGGCAGCGTGATTATGCCTTCGTGCATATGACGTTGAAAATCGGCGCAGGTCGCAGCCTGGAAAGCCGTCAGCAGGCGGGTGAAATGCTGTTTGAACTGATTAAAACGCACTTCGCCGCCCTGATGGAGAGCCGCCTGCTGGCGTTGTCGTTTGAGATTGAAGAGCTGCATCCGACGCTGAATTTTAAACAAAACAACGTGCACGCATTGTTTAAGTAGCGCGCAGATTGCCCGGTGGCGCTGCGCTTACCGGGCCTACAAAACCCCAAACCGTACACCGTAGGCCGGATAAGGCGCAGCCGCATCCGGCAATGCCACAGGATATCGCTATGTTCGATAAACACACCCACACCCTGATCGCCCAGCGTCTGGATCAGGCAGAAAAACAGCGCGAACAGATCCGCGCGATCTCGCTGGATTACCCAGAGATCACCATCGAAGACGCTTACGCGGTGCAGCGCGAATGGGTTCGCCTGAAAATCGCCGAAGGCCGTACGCTGAAAGGCCACAAAATCGGTCTGACCTCAAAAGCAATGCAGGCCAGCTCGCAGATCAGCGAACCAGATTACGGTGCCCTGCTGGATGACATGTTCTTCCACGATGGCAGCGATATCCCGACCGATCGCTTTATCGTGCCGCGCATTGAAGTGGAGCTGGCTTTCGTGCTGGCAAAACCGCTGCGTGGGCCAAACTGCACGCTGTTCGACGTCTACAACGCCACGGACTACGTGATCCCGGCGCTGGAGCTGATCGACGCTCGCTGCCACAACATCGATCCGGAAACCCAGCGCCCGCGCAAAGTGTTCGACACCATTTCTGATAACGCCGCCAACGCCGGGGTGATCCTCGGTGGTCGTCCGATCAAACCAGACGAACTGGATCTGCGTTGGATCTCCGCCCTGATGTATCGCAATGGCGTGATTGAAGAAACCGGCGTCGCCGCTGGCGTGCTGAATCATCCGGCAAACGGCGTGGCCTGGCTGGCGAACAAACTCGCACCGTATGACGTACAACTGGAAGCCGGGCAAATCATTCTCGGTGGTTCGTTCACCCGCCCGGTTCCGGCGCGTAAGGGCGACACCTTCCACGTCGATTACGGCAACATGGGTTCCATTAGCTGCCGCTTTGTTTAAGGAGAGAACGATGGAAAACAGCTTTAAAGCGGCGCTGAAAGCAGGCCGTCCGCAGATCGGATTATGGCTGGGGCTGAGTAGCAGCTACAGCGCAGAGTTACTGGCCGGAGCAGGATTCGACTGGTTGTTGATCGACGTGAGCACGCGCCGAATAACGTGCAAACCGTGCTCACCCAGCTACAGGCGATTGCGCCCTACCCCAACCAGCCGGTAGTACGTCCGTCGTGGAACGATCCGGTGCAAATCAAACAACTGCTGGACGTCGGCACACAAACCTTGCTGGTGCCGATGGTACAAAACGCTGACGAAGCCCGTGAAGCGGTACGCGCCACCCGTTATCCCCCCGCCGGTATTCGCGGTGTGGGCAGTGCGCTGGCCCGCGCCTCGCGCTGGAATCGTATTCCTGATTACCTGCAAAAAGCCAACGATCAAATGTGCGTGCTGGTGCAGATCGAAACGCGTGAGGCAATGAAGAACTTACCGCAGATTCTGGACGTGGAAGGCGTCGACGGCGTGTTTATCGGCCCGGCGGATCTGAGCGCCGATATGGGTTATGCCGGTAATCCGCAGCACCCGGAAGTACAGGCCGCCATTGAGCAGGCGATCGTGCAGATCCGTGAATCGGGCAAAGCGCCGGGGATCCTGATCGCCAATGAGCAACTGGCAAAACGCTATCTGGAACTGGGCGCGCTGTTTGTCGCCGTCGGCGTTGACACCACCCTGCTCGCCCGCGCCGCTGAAGCGCTGGCAGCACGGTTTGGTGCGCAGGCCACCGCCGTGAAGCCCGGCGTGTATTAATGCCGGATGCGCTGCACTTATCCGGCCTACACTCGCACCAAACCGTAGGCCGGATAAGGCGTTTACGCCGCATCCGGCAAAAAGCCGTACCAAATCGCGGACCGGATAAGGCGTTACGCCGCATCCGCCATAAACCTTGTCGTACCCTACAAAAATCCCATTAGAGGAAGAAAAATGAGCGACACCTCACCTGCCATACCGGAGAGTATCGATCCGGCGAATCAGCATAAAGCGCTGACTGCCGGACAACAGGCGGTTATTAAGAAGCTATTTCGCCGCCTGATCGTCTTTCTGTTCGTGCTGTTTATCTTCTCGTTCCTTGATCGCATCAACATCGGCTTTGCCGGACTCACGATGGGACGCGACCTCGGTCTGAGCGCCACCATGTTTGGCCTCGCTACCACCCTGTTCTATGCCGCTTATGTCATCTTCGGCATTCCCAGCAACATTATGCTGAGTATTGTCGGTGCGCGGCGCTGGATCGCCACCATCATGGTGCTCTGGGGCATCGCCTCTACTGCCACCATGTTTGCCACTGGCCCCACCAGCTTGTACGTACTGCGTATACTGGTTGGCATTACCGAAGCCGGCTTTCTGCCTAGTATTCTGCTGTATTTAACCTTCTGGTTTCCGGCCTATTTCCGCGCCCGTGCCAACGCCTTGTTTATGGTAGCAATGCCGGTAACGACAGCGTTGGGCTCGATCGTTTCCGGCTACATTTTGTCGCTGGATTGCGTCATGGCATTAAAAGGCTGGCAGTGGCTGTTTTTGCTGGAAGGCTTCCCGTCGGTATTACTCGGCGTCATGGTGTGGTTCTGGCTTGATGACTCACCGGACAAAGCTAAGTGGCTGACGAAAGAAGACAAAAAATGCCTGCAAGAGATGATGGATAACGATCGTCTGACGCTGGTTCAGCCAGAGGGAGCCATCAGCCACCACGCCATGCAACAACGCAGTATGTGGCGGGAGATCTTCACTCCGGTGGTGATGATGTATACCCTGGCGTATTTCTGCCTGACCAACACACTTAGTGCGATCAGCATCTGGACACCGCAGATCCTGCAAAGTTTTAATCAGGGCAGCAGTAATATCACCATCGGCCTGCTGGCCGCCGTACCGCAGATTTGTACCATTCTCGGGATGGTCTACTGGAGCCGTCACTCAGATCGCCGCCAGGAACGAAGGCATCACACCGCCCTTCCTTATTTGTTCGCTGCCGCAGGTTGGTTACTGGCTTCGGCAACTGATCACAACATGATCCAGATGCTGGGGATCATTATGGCTTCGACCGGATCATTCAGCGCAATGGCGATTTTCTGGACAACACCGGATCAGTCCATCAGCCTGCGGGCACGAGCGATCGGTATTGCGGTGATCAACGCCACTGGCAACATTGGTTCAGCGTTAAGTCCGTTTATGATCGGCTGGTTGAAAGATTTGACCGGCAGCTTTAACAGTGGATTGTGGTTTGTTGCCGCCTGCTGGTGATTGGTGCGGGGATTATCTGGGCGATTCCAATGCAGTCCTCCCGTCCGCGAGCGACCCCGTAAGGAACGACGATGTGTGACCGTCAGATTGCCAATATTGATATCAGCAAAGAGTACGATGAAAGCCTGGGCACGGACGATGTGCATTATCAGTCGTTCGCCCGCATGGCGGCATTTTTTGGCCGCCATATGCTGCCACATCGCCACGAACAGTACTTTCAGATGCATTTCCTCAATAGCGGACAGATTGAGCTACAGCTTGACGATCATCGCTACTCGGTGGAAGCGCCCCTGTTTGTCCTGACGCCGCCGTCAGTACCTCATGCGTTTATTACGGAGTCTGACGCCGACGGTCATGTGTTGACGGTACGGGAAGATCTGATCTGACCCCTGCTGGAAGTTCTTTATCCGGGCACTCGGGAAACCTTCGGCCTGCCGGGGGCCTGTCACTGGCAGATAAACCCGACGAACTGGCGGCGCTGGAACACTATTGGCAACTGATAGAGCGGGAATCGGTGGAACAACTGCCTGGACGGGAACACACCCTGACGTTACTGGCACAGGCAGTGTTCACCCTACTGCTGCGTAACGCAAAACTCGACGACCATGCCGCCAGCGGGATGCGCGGAGAATTAAAACTGTTCCAGCGTTTTAATATGCTGATTGAAAGCCATTTTCATCAGCACTGGACAGTACCGGATTACGCTAACGAACTGCATATCACCGAATCACGACTCACGGACATCTGCCGTCGCTTTGCCAACCGTCCGCCAAAACGGTTGATTTTCGACAGGCAGCTGCGAGAAGCCAAGCGGCTGCTGCTGTTTTCTGATAACGCCGTGAACAATATTGCCTGGCAATAAGGATCCGGCTTATTTTGCGCGCTTTTTTAATCGCTTAGTCGGTTGCTCGCCCAGTGCTTATCGCGCCAAAAAAGTACCTGTGACGTGAAAATCCCTTAGCCTTAACGGGAAACCAGGCACCACCAGCTATTCCCCTTTCTCCGCCTGGAGCAAGGGGATTTAGTAACGTCAAAAATCGCTAAAAGCGACCTCGATCACAAAACCGTACCCGACCTGAAAAGTACCAGCCATTGTCCCAAAAGTCTCTTCCCGTAATCGCCCCTGCAAGCTTCAATTGAATAACAAAAACAACACACAAAATTAACAATCGTATTCCGATTAATACTGTAGAGGTCGACATGAAACCAGAAGATTTCCGCGCCAGTACCCAACGTCCGTTCACCGGGGAAGAGTATCTGAAAAGCCTGCAGGATGGTCGCGAGATCTATATCTATGGCGAGCGAGTGAAAGACGTCACTACTCATCCGGCATTTCGTAATGCGGCAGCGTCTGTTGCCCAACTGTACGACGCGCTACACAAACCGGAGATGCAGGACTCTCTGTGCTGGAACACCGACACCGGCAGCGGCGGCTATACCCATAAATTCTTCCGCGTGGCGAAAAGTGCCGACGACCTGCGCCAGCAACGCGATGCCATCGCTGAGTGGTCACGCCTGAGCTATGGCTGGATGGGCCGTACCCCAGACTACAAAGCTGCTTTCGGTTGCGCACTGGGCGCGAATCCGGGCTTTTACGGTCAGTTCGAGCAGAACGCCCGTAACTGGTACACCCGTATTCAGGAAACTGGCCTCTACTTTAACCACGCGATTGTTAACCCACCGATCGATCGTCATTTGCCGACCGATAAAGTAAAAGACGTTTACATCAAGCTGGAAAAAGAGACTGACGCCGGGATTATCGTCAGCGGTGCGAAAGTGGTTGCCACCAACTCGGCGCTGACTCACTACAACATGATTGGCTTCGGCTCGGCACAAGTGATGGGCGAAAACCCGGACTTCGCACTGATGTTCGTTGCGCCAATGGATGCCGATGGCGTAAAATTAATCTCCCGCGCCTCTTATGAGATGGTCGCGGGTGCTACCGGCTCGCCATACGACTACCCGCTCTCCAGCCGCTTCGATGAGAACGATGCGATTCTGGTGATGGATAACGTGCTGATCCCATGGGAAAACGTACTGATCTACCGCGATTTCGATCGCTGCCGTCGCTGGACAATGGAAGGCGGTTTTGCCCGTATGTATCCGCTGCAAGCCTGTGTGCGCCTGGCAGTGAAATTAGACTTCATTACAGCACTGCTGAAAAAATCACTCGAATGTACCGGCACCCTGGAGTTCCGTGGTGTACAGGCCGATCTCGGTGAAGTGGTGGCGTGGCGCAACACCTTCTGGGCATTGAGTGACTCGATGTGTTCTGAAGCGACGCCGTGGGTCAACGGGGCTTATTTACCGGATCATGCCGCACTGCAAACCTATCGCGTACTGGCACCAATGGCCTACGCGAAGATCAAAAACATTATCGAACGCAACGTTACCAGTGGCCTGATCTATCTCCCTTCCAGTGCCCGTGACCTGAACAATCCGCAGATCGACCAGTATCTGGCGAAGTATGTGCGCGGTTCGAATGGTATGGATCACGTCCAGCACATCAAGATCCTCAAACTGATGTGGGACGCCATTGGCAGCGAGTTTGGTGGTCGCCACGAACTGTATGAAATCAACTACTCCGGTAGCCAGGATGAGATTCGCCTGCAGTGTCTGCGCCAGGCACAAAGCTCCGGCAATATGGACAAGATGATGGCGATGGTTGATCGCTGCCTGTCGGAATACGACCAGAACGGCTGGACTGTGCCGCACTTGCACAACAACGACGATATCAACATGCTGGATAAGCTGCTGAAATAACGCAGCAGGAGGTTAAGATGCAATTAGATGAACAGCGCCTGCGCTTTCGTGACGCGATGGCCAGCCTGTCGGCAGCGGTAAATATTATCACCACCGAGGGCGACGCCGGACAATGCGGGATTACGGCAACGGCCGTCTGCTCGGTCACGGATACACCACCATCGCTGATGGTGTGCATTAACGCCAACAGTGCGATGAACCCGGTTTTTCAGGGCAACGGTAAGTTGTGCGTCAACGTCCTCAACCATGAGCAGGAACTGATGGCACGCCACTTCGCGGGCATGACAGGCATGGCGATGGAAGAGCGTTTTAGCCTCTCATGCTGGCAAAAAGGTCCGCTGGCGCAGCCGGTGCTGAAAGGTTCGCTGGCCAGTCTTGAAGGTGAGATCCGCGATGTGCAGGCAATTGGCACACATCTGGTGTATCTGGTGGAGATTAAAAACATCATCCTCAGTGCAGAAGGTCACGGACTTATCTACTTTAAACGCCGTTTCCATCCAGTGATGCTGGAAATGGAAGCTGCGATTTAAGCTCCAGCCCCTTCACGTATTCGTCGAAGGGGCATTTTTATTGTGATCTCAATCACATATCCACCCGATGAATAATTCTTGCCCAACCGCTCACCGCCATTCCTGACCGCTTACGTCCCTAAAATAACCACTCAGTTATTTACCTTACTTTACGCGCGCGTAACTCTGGCAACATCACTGCAGGATAGCGGTCAATTTACCTCCTCAAACGCAACGCAAACCTAGAACGGCTTCGGCCTATGATTAACAAATTACTCTATGAATTTTGGTTTGCAGGAAGGCAGCAAGTGAGTGAATCCCCGGGAGCTTACAACAGTAAGTGACAGAGGTGAACGAACGCAGCTGCCGCACCTGTAAGCCAAAAGACGACGAGTAAAATGCCAGGTTTTACTATGGATACGAAAAAACTATTCAAGCACATACCCTGGGTGATTCTCGGAATCATCGGTGCATTCTGCCTCGCGGTAGTTGCATTACGTCGGGGGGAGCACGTCAGCGCCCTGTGGATCGTGGTCGCCTCTGTGTCGGTGTATCTGGTGGCGTATCGCTACTACAGTCTGTACATCGCCCAGAAGGTGATGAAACTCGACCCCACGCGCGCGACGCCTGCGGTTATTAACAACGACGGTCTGAACTACGTTCCGACCAACCGTTACGTGTTGTTTGGTCACCACTTCGCCGCTATCGCTGGTGCCGGTCCGCTGGTTGGTCCGGTGCTCGCCGCGCAGATGGGCTACCTGCCTGGCACGCTGTGGCTGCTGGCGGGGGTAGTACTGGCCGGTGCGGTTCAGGACTTTATGGTGCTGTTTATCTCCTCTCGCCGTAACGGCGCATCTCTCGGTGAGATGATCAAAGAAGAGATGGGACCAGTACCGGGGACTATCGCGCTGTTTGGCTGTTTCTTAATCATGATCATCATCCTCGCCGTTCTGGCGCTGATTGTGGTTAAAGCCCTGGCCGAAAGTCCGTGGGGTGTCTTCACCGTTTGCTCAACCGTACCGATTGCGCTGTTTATGGGTATCTACATGCGCTTTATCCGTCCGGGGCGTGTAGGTGAAGTTTCTGTTATTGGTATCGTGCTGCTGGTTGCCTCTATCTATTTCGGTGGCGTGATTGCTCACGATCCGTACTGGGGTCCGGCACTGACCTTTAAAGACACCACCATTACCTTCGCGCTGATTGGCTATGCGTTTGTTTCCGCACTGCTGCCGGTGTGGCTGATCCTCGCACCGCGCGACTATCTGGCAACCTTCCTGAAAATCGGCGTTATCGTCGGCCTGGCGCTGGGTATCGTGGTACTGAACCCGGAACTGAAAATGCCTGCAATGACCCAGTACATTGACGGTACTGGCCCGCTGTGGAAAGGCGCTCTGTTCCCGTTCCTGTTCATCACCATCGCCTGTGGTGCGGTATCTGGCTTCCACGCGCTGATCTCTTCCGGTACGACGCCGAAATTGCTGGCTAACGAAACCGACGCGCGTTTCATTGGCTACGGCGCAATGCTGATGGAATCCTTCGTGGCGATTATGGCGCTGGTTGCTGCGTCCATCATCGAACCGGGTCTTTACTTCGCGATGAATACCCCGCCTGCTGGCCTTGGCATCACCATGCCTAACCTGCATGAAATGGGTGGCGAGAACGCGCCGATCATCATGGCGCAGCTGAAAGACGTTACCGCACACGCGGCGGCGACCGTCAGCTCCTGGGGCTTCGTGATTTCGCCAGAGCAGATCCTGCAAACCGCGAAAGACATTGGTGAGCCTTCTGTCCTGAACCGTGCAGGTGGCGCGCCGACGCTGGCGGTAGGTATCGCTCACGTGTTCCACAAAGTGCTGCCGATGGCTGACATGGGCTTCTGGTATCACTTCGGTATTCTGTTCGAAGCCCTGTTCATCCTGACCGCGCTGGATGCGGGTACTCGTTCTGGCCGCTTTATGCTGCAAGACCTGCTGGGTAACTTCATCCCGTTCCTGAAAAAAACCGACTCTCTGGTTGCCGGTATCATCGGTACTGCGGGCTGTGTGGGTCTGTGGGGCTACCTGCTGTATCAGGGCGTGGTCGATCCGCTGGGCGGCGTTAAGAGCCTGTGGCCGCTGTTCGGTATTTCCAACCAGATGCTGGCAGCCGTAGCGCTGGTACTGGGCACCGTTGTGCTGATTAAGATGAAGCGCACCCAATACATCTGGGTAACTGTTGTTCCGGCTGTATGGCTGCTTATCTGCACCACCTGGGCGCTGGGTCTGAAACTGTTCAGCACCAACCCGCAGATGGAAGGCTTCTTCTACATGGCAAGCCAGTACAAAGAGAAGATTGCTAACGGTACTGACCTGACGGCGCAGCAGATTGCCAACATGAACCACATCGTTGTGAACAACTACACCAACGCAGGCCTGAGTATTCTGTTCCTGATTGTGGTGTACAGCATCATCTTCTACGGTTTCAAAACCTGGCTTGCGGTGCGTAACAGCGACAAACGTACTGACAAAGAAACTCCGTACGTTCCAATCCCGGAAGGCGGCGTGAAGATCTCTTCGCACCACTAACCGGTTGCCGGATGCGCTGCGCGTATCCGGCCTACAAAGTGTCTATCGTAGGCCGGATAAGGCGTTTACGCCGCATCCGGCAAATCCCTAGCCCGGACCTTCCGGGCTTTACGCATATCTGGAAGGCAAAATGTTTGGTAACTTAGGACAGGCAAAAAAATATCTCGGCCAGGCGGCGAAGATGTTGATTGGCATTCCAGACTACGACAACTACGTCGAGCATATGAAGACCAACCATCCCGACAAGCCGTACATGAGCTATGAAGAATTCTTCCGCGAACGCCAGAACGCGCGCTACGGCGGCGATGGTAAAGGCGGTATGCGCTGTTGTTAATGGAGAGAGCATGAACCCGATTGCAGTTACCCTACTCACCGGTTTTTTAGGCGCGGGCAAAACCACCCTGCTGCGCCATATTCTTAACGAACAACACGGCTACAAGATTGCCGTGATTGAAAACGAATTCGGCGAAGTCTCCGTTGATGATCAACTGATTGGCGACCGCGCCACGCAGATCAAAACGCTGACCAACGGCTGCATCTGCTGTTCGCGCTCCAACGAGCTGGAAGACGCACTACTCGACCTGCTGGATAATCTCGACAAGGGCAATATTCAGTTCGACCGTCTGGTCATTGAATGCACCGGCATGGCCGATCCCGGCCCGATTATTCAGACCTTCTTCTCCCATGAGATTTTATGCCAGCGCTACCTGCTGGACGGGGTGATTGCGCTGGTGGATGCGGTACATGCCGATGAGCAGATGAACCAGTTCACCATCGCCCAGTCCCAGGTTGGCTACGCCGACCGTATTCTGCTGACGAAAACCGACATCGCAGGCGAAGCAGAGAAACTGCGTGAACGCCTGGCGCGCATCAACGCCCGCGCACCGGTCTACACCGTTACCCACGGCGATATCGACCTGGGCCTTCTGTTCAACACCAACGGTTTTATGCTGGAAGAAAACGTCGTCAGCACCAAACCGCGTTTCCACTTTATCGCGGACAAACAAAACGATATTTCGTCGATTGTGGTGGAACTGGATTACCCAGTAGATATCAGCGAAGTTTCCCGGGTGATGGAAAACCTGCTGCTGGAATCGGCGGATAAACTGCTGCGTTACAAAGGGATGCTGTGGATTGACGGCGAACCTAACCGCCTGCTGTTCCAGGGCGTCCAGCGCCTCTACAGCGCCGACTGGGACCGCCCGTGGGGCGATGAAAAACCGCATAGCACGATGGTGTTTATCGGGATTCAGTTGCCGGAGGATGAGATTCGGGCGGCGTTTGCGGGACTCAAAAAGTAACCAGCCCTCCAACATCACAATACCTGAGACTTTATCACCCTCATATTCCTCCAGAATATGAGGGCATTCGGGCTTAATTATCTCTGAACGTGCAACACTTCCTGCGACTCCTTATGCGCCTCCACATCCTGCTTCGTTAACCAGAGCGACTTACGACCAAAATTTTCGTACATTTTCAGCTGATCTTCATAGTGCTGATCAACTGTTCCATCGGGAGCAATAAACCCACTCTGACCGGGTGCGACCACATCCCAGGCAAGCACCGGACGATCGCTTGTCGTTGGTGAGAAAACAATCATATCGTTTTCTGTTCCACGGTTTTGATACTCCGCCTGATGACGCGTTTCTTCCGCTGCGGCCTGCGGTACACCAAAGAAATTATTTGCCCGGAACGTTAAGGCCATTGCAGGTGTTTTCCAGTTACTCACATTATTGCCATAGCGTTTGGAAAGAGTCTCCCAGGTATCTTCCAGCGCAGCCAACACAACCTCCTGCTGTGGTTTCCCAGCAAACAGATCAACCGCCTGTGGGATTGGTGATTTGTCTCCCTGCACCGCCTCATACAAAATTTTTGCTCCAACACTTATATTCAGCGAACCAGTTGGGCCGTCCTGGGTTGTTTCGTAGCCACTGGCGCTGTACCACTTATCAAATGGCATAGGTACGGCAGCCACTACGGTACGCTTCAACATACTGGTCAGCCAAACGTTCAGGATGGCAGAGCCTGGCTGCTGCCAGGTTTTACCATCATCATTAAGCAAATTGATGCCATCCCAACGTGTTAATGTATCCACCAACTGACGGCGCGGATCGCTCTGTGTCAAACCAGATGTCGCTGCTTGCAGAGTAGGTAAAAAAAGCCTCAGGTTAAGATCCTGACGACTGGTTTGGCGAATAACATCCCATGCCTGATCAGCAGTTAAGCGTGGCTTTTGCTCAAGCAGTCGGTCGATCTCCGTAACGCGATCTGCCCCGTTACTTTATTCGTACCCCTTATAATGGGGTGTTAGCCAGCCAGACCCGGCATGATTACTGCCCCCAGTCGTCCATGATCCGGGGGGGGATGTCACCGGGTCTGGTGGGGCGCTGGTAACCGCTAATAGGGGTCAGGTCAGGCACTTTTGCCGGGACCGTCTGTAACGTGGATGCCGGTACCTGCTC
>NZ_MDGW01000571.1:0-19703 GCF_001712525.1 Shigella sp. FC1661 | reverse complement strand
GTGAGTAAATATTCGCGCCAGTGCCGGCCTGTTCCCCTCACCCTAACCTCTCCCCAAAGGGGCGAGGGGACTGTCTGAGCACTTTTGTACTTTGTCATCTGACTAAAAAGGCGCCGAAGCTCCTTTAGAAAATAGTCGAATCAGTGAATTACTGGTATTCGCTAATCGGTACGCAGGAGCAGAACAGGTTACGGTCGCCGTAAACATCATCCAGACGTTTCACCGTCGGCCAGTATTTGTCTGCCACGCCTGCCGGGAATACCGCAACTTCACGGCTGTACGGATGCGCCCACTCGGCGACCAGTTCGCTCTGAATGTGCGGCGCGTTCACCAGCGGGTTATCTTCCAGCGGCCAGACACCGGCTTTCACCTGGTCAATTTCTGCGCGGATAGCCAGCATCGCGTCGATAAAGCGATCCAGTTCCACTTTGCTTTCAGATTCAGTCGGTTCAACCATCAGCGTACCCGCCACCGGGAACGACATCGTCGGCGCGTGGAAACCGTAGTCGATCAGGCGCTTGGCAATATCCAGCTCGCTGATGCTGGTTTCTTCTTTCAGCGGGCGAATATCGAGAATACATTCGTGCGCCACGCGACCGTCGCGACCGGTATACAGCACCGGGAAGGCATCCTGCAGGCGGCTGGCAATATAGTTGGCGTTGAGGATTGCCACCTGGCTTGCTTTTTTCAGCCCTTCTGCGCCCATCATGCGGATGTACATCCAGCTGATTGGCAGGATAGAGGCGCTACCGAACGGTGCCGCAGAAACTGCGCCCTGACGGGTTAACATGCCTTCGATTTGCACCACGCTATGACCCGGTACAAACGGTGCCAGATGCGCTTTCACACCGATCGGTCCCATACCCGGACCACCACCGCCGTGCGGAATGCAGAAAGTTTTATGCAGGTTGAGGTGCGAAACGTCCGCGCCAATAAAGCCCGGCGAGGTGATGCCAACCTGGGCGTTCATGTTCGCGCCATCAAGGTAAACCTGACCGCCGAACTGATGCACGACTTCACACACTTCACGGATCGTTTCTTCATACACGCCGTGGGTAGAGGGATAAGTCACCATGATACAGGAGAGGTTATCGCCCGCCTGTTCCGCTTTCGCGCGCAGATCAGTCAGATCGATGTTGCCGTTTTTATCACACGCCACAACCACCACCTGCATTCCTGCCATATGTGCAGAAGCGGGGTTAGTTCCGTGCGCAGAAGCCGGGATCAGGCAGATATCGCGATGCCCTTCGTTGCGGCTTTCATGATAATGACGAATCGCCAGCAGGCCCGCGTATTCGCCCTGTGCGCCGGAGTTCGGCTGCATACAAACGGCGTCGTAACCGGTCAGTTTCACCAGCCAGTCAGCCAGCTGCGCAATCATCTGCTGATAACCTTCAGCCTGTTCCGGCGGGCAAAACGGGTGCAGTTCGGCAAATTCCGGCCAGGTGATTGGGATCATCTCGGCGGCGGAGTTCAGTTTCATGGTGCAGGAACCCAGCGGGATCATCGCCTGATTCAGCGCCAGATCTTTACGCTCCAGCGAGTGCATATAGCGCATCATTTCGGTTTCGCTGTGGTAGCGATTAAACACCGGATGAGTGAGGATTTCGTCGTCGCGCAGCATCGCAGGCTGAATAGAGCGGCTGTCGTGAGCCACGTCTTTGTCCAGCGTGTCGATCTCCAGCCCGTGGTTATCGCCCAGCAGCACGCTGAAAAGCTGCATTACGTTTTCACGCGTGGTGGTTTCATCAAGGGTGATCCCAACCGCGTTCAGGATATCGCTACGCAGGTTGATTTCAGCCGCTTCGGCACGCGCCAGTACGCCCGCCTTGTCGGCCACTTCCACACACAGAGTGTCGAAATAGTGCGCATGGCGCAGCTTCAGACCTTTTTGTTGCAGGCCTGCCGCCAGGATATCGGTCAAACGGTGAATGCGGTTAGCGATACGTTTCAGGCCAACCGGGCCGTGATAAACGGCATACAGGCTGGCGATGTTTGCCAGCAGTACCTGGGAAGTACAAATGTTGGAGTTCGCTTTCTCACGGCGGATATGTTGCTCGCGAGTCTGCATCGCCATGCGCAGCGCGGTATTGCCAGCTGCATCTTTCGATACACCGATAATACGGCCCGGCATTGAGCGTTTGTATTCATCTTTCGCCGCAAAGAATGCCGCGTGTGGGCCACCGTAGCCCATCGGCACGCCGAAGCGTTGCGCCGAACCAAAAACAATATCCGCGCCCTGTTTACCCGGCGCAGTTAACAGCACCAGCGCCATAATATCGGCGGCAACGCTGACCACAATTTTGCGTGATTTCAGTTCGCTAATAAGCGCAGTGTAGTCGTGAATTTCACCGGTAGTGCCTACCTGCTGTAACAGCACGCCGAAGACGTCCTGATGGTCGAGCACTTTTTGCGCGTCATCGACAATCACTTCAAAACCAAAGGTTTCGGCACGAGTACGGACCACATCCAGCGTTTGCGGATGCACATCGGAAGCCACGAAGAAGCGGTTGGAATTTTTCAGTTTGCTGACGCGTTTCGCCATCGCCATTGCTTCGGCGGCAGCGGTGGCCTCGTCCAGAAGAGAAGCAGAGGCCATATCCAGTCCAGTCAAATCCAGCGTTACCTGCTGGAAGTTGAGCAGTGCTTCAAGGCGGCCCTGGGAGACTTCAGGTTGATACGGAGTGTACGCGGTATACCAGCCCGGATTTTCCAGCATGTTACGCAGGATAACCGGCGGTAGCTGCACGGCGGTGTAACCCATGCCGATGTAAGACGTGAAGCGTTTATTGCGACTGGCAATAGCCTTGAGTTCTGCCAGTGCGGCGTATTCGGTCGCCGGTGCGCCAACCTGCGGCGGGGTCGCAAGCTGAATATCTTTCGGTACAATCTGGCCGGTCAGCGCGTTTAACGATTGTGCGCCAACGGCATTCAGCATTTCTTGCTGTTGCGCGGCGTCCGGTCCGATATGGCGTTCAATAAAAGCGCCGCTGTTTTCAAGCTGGCTTAACGTCTGTGTCATGAGCGATGGTTCCTGAAACGTGCAGTGAATTGTGAACCTCTCTCCTTACGAAGAGAGTGAGGGTGAGGCATAAATTTTCCTCACCCTGATCCTCTCCCGCAGAAGAGGAATAAAGCCGTTACTCGTCTTCTAACAATGCTTCGTATGCGGTCGCATCCAGCAGTGATTCCAGTTCGCTTTCATCGCTGGCTTTGATTTTAAAGATCCAGCCACCTGCATACGGTTCGCTGTTCACCAGTTCCGGGGAATCGCTCAGTGCGTCGTTTACCGCCACGATTTCACCGCTTACTGGCGCATAAATGTCTGACGCCGCTTTTACTGATTCGGCAACCGCGCAGTCATCGCCCGCGCTAACCGTTGCGCCCACTTCCGGCAGGTCAACAAACACCATATCGCCTAACAGCTCCTGAGCATGTTCGGTAATACCAACGGTGTAAGTGCCGTCGGCTTCTTTACGCAGCCATTCGTGTTCTTTGCTGTATTTCAGTTCTGCTGGTACGTTGCTCATCAATCAATCTCCAAAAAAGTAAATCACGCGACGGCTTTGCCGTTACGCACAAAAACAGGTTTTGTCACTTTAACCGGCATTTCACGGTTGCGAATTTGCACAATCGCCGTTTCGCCAATACCTTCCGGCACGCGCGCCAGCGCAATGCTGTAACCCAGCGTCGGGGAGAAAGTACCGCTGGTGATAATGCCTTCATGCTGGTTGCCCTGCGCATCGGTAAAGCGTACCGGCAGTTCATTACGCAGCACGCCTTTTTCGGTCATCACCAGACCAACCAGTTTTTCTGTACCATGCTCACGCTGCACTTCCAGGGCTTCACGACCGATAAAGTCACGATCTGCCGGTTCCCAGGCGATAGTCCAGCCCATGTTGGCGGCTAAAGGAGAAATAGTTTCGTCCATCTCCTGACCATAAAGATTCATGCCCGCTTCCAGACGCAGCGTGTCACGCGCGCCCAAGCCACATGGCTTAACACCCGCTTCCACCAGCGCACGCCAGAAATCGGCCGCTTTTTCATTGGGCAGCGCAATTTCATAGCCCGCTTCACCGGTATAACCAGTGGTGGCAATAAACAGATCGCCCGCCTGCACGCCAAAGAACGGTTTCATCCCTTCCACCGCCTGACGCTGGGCGTCATTAAACAGTGTGGCAGCTTTTGCCTGCGCATTCGGCCCTTGCACGGCAATCATGGAAAGGTCATCACGAACGGTAATTTCGATGCCGAAAGGTTCAGCGTGTTGGGTAATCCAGGAGAGGTCTTTTTCGCGGGTGGCGGAGTTAACAACGAGGCGGAATAAATCTTCAGTAAAGTAGTAGACGATGAGGTCATCTATCACACCGCCAGAGGCATTCAACATCCCCGAGTAAAGGGCTTTGCCGCTTTTGGTGAGCTTCGCCACATCGTTCGCCAGCAGATAACGCAGAAACTCCCGGGTGCGGCTGCCGCGGAGATCGACGATGGTCATATGTGACACATCAAACATTCCGGCATCGGTACGTACCGCATGATGTTCGTCGATTTGCGAACCGTAATGCAGCGGCATCATCCAGCCGTGGAAATCCACCATGCGAGCGCCGCAAAGCGTGTGTTGTTCGTACAAAGGAGTCTGTTGTGCCATCTTGTCCTCATTGAATAAGCGGGGCTGACAACTTTTCATGGTGAAATTATCACCACGAAACCCAGCATCGGAGCCACTCCCGGTCCCCAACGCAATCGTTCTCTTTTGCCTGAACTTACCACCGAAACAGACTGTTAACCATAAGGTAAAATTGATCATCACATTAGCTTATGGTTAAAAAACGCCAAAATCGCGACAGAATAAAAAACCAAAAAACACACCAGTTTCTATATAAAGATGATGCCATTAGAAAGCTAATTTGAATAAGGCAATATTAAGAGCTAAAAAAATGTCAAAAAACACTAAATCAAAAAATAATGACATTAGAAAATATAATGCGAAAACGGAGGTGAAATTAGTTTATTTCAAATGAGGAAAATCTCCCGGCGAAAAAACCGGGAGATGAAAGTGTGATGGGTATCAAATAAACAGCAGAAGAGAAATTTTTAACGCAGCCATTCAGGCAAATCGTTTAATCCCATTGCCTGGCGGATAAGTTGTGGTTTAACGCCAGGAAGCGTGTCGGCCAGTTTCAAACCAATATCACGCAGCAGTTTTTTCGCCGGATTGGTACCGGAAAACAGATCGCGGAATCCCTGCATACCAGCCAGCATCAGCGCCGCACTGTGCTTGCGGCTACGCTCATACCGGCGCAGGTAAATGTACTGCCCGATGTCTTTCCCCTGACGATGCAACCGTTTCAGTTCAGCAATCAGCTCTGCAGCATCCATAAAGCCGAGATTTACTCCCTGCCCCGCCAGCGGGTGAATGGTATGCGCGGCGTCGCCCACTAGCACCAGACGGTGCGCGGCAAACTGGCGCGCATAACGCCCCGTCAGTGGGAACACCTGACGCGCGCTCTCAACCTTGCATAAGCCCAGGCGATTATCAAAAGCGATATTTAACGCGCGATTAAATTCATCTTCACTTGCCTGCTGCATCCGCTGCGCTTCCTCTGGCGACAGTGACCAGACAATTGAGCAAAGATGCGGATCGCTAAGCGGTAAAAAGGCCAGAATGCCTTCGCCATGGAAAACCTGCCGCGCCACCGCATCATGCGGTTCTTCCGTGCGAATGGTCGCTACCAGCGCGTGATGTTGATAATCCCAGAAAGTCAGCGAAATATCTGCTTTGTTGCGCAACCAGGAATTAGCACCGTCCGCGCCAATCACCAGACGCGCCGTTAACATGCTGCCATCTTTCAGCGTCAGGAAAGTTTCATTTTCTCCCCAGGCGACCTGCTGTAATTCTGCGGGGGCCAACAGAGTGATATCTGACGACTGCTGCGCTTTGTTCCACAGCGCGTAGTGAATCACTGAGTTTTCAACGATATGCCCAAGATGGCTATAGCCCATGCTTTGATCGTCAAACGAAATGTGACCAAAACTGTCTTTGTCCCACACTTCCATACCGTGATAACAACTGGCCCTACGAGAGAGAATGTCCTGCCAGACGCCAAGACGGGTGAGTAATTTTTCGCTGGCGGCATTGATAGCCGAAACGCGCAGTTGTGGTGGTGCATCCGCCGCCAGAGGTTCCGGTACGCGCTGCTCCAGTACGGCAACGCGTAAGCCGCTCCCCTGTAAGCCGCAGGCAACCGCCAGCCCCACCATGCCGCCACCAACAATGGCTACATCAACACTTTGCATTGTTTATTCCTTAAAACCGCCTTCAACGCGCCACCCAACCGAGGGTGCGCTGCGCCAGCACATCGCGTGCCGGGGTGAATAATTCCATCGTCATCAGTCCGATGTTGCGCCCGACAACCAGCGGTGCCCAACGGTTGGCAAAAAGATGTACCAGGCTGTCCGTGACGCCGATGGTTGCTTCGCGATCGCTCTGTCGACGCTGCTGATAGCGGCACAATATGCCGTAATCACCGATGTCTTCTCCGCGCTCATGCGCCTGAGTCAGGGTTTCCGCAAGGCTCATGACATCTCGCATACCGAGGTTAAACCCTTGCCCGGCAATCGGGTGCAGAGTTTGCGCCGCATTGCCCACCAGCACGGTACGATGGGTAATAGCTCTGGCGGCGCGGGTTAACGCCAGCGGATAAGCACTGCGTTTACCGGCGTGGGTAATTTTTCCAAGTCGCCAGCCAAAGGCCGACTGGAGTTCACGGCAAAACTTCTCGTCGCTCCACGACAGCACCTCTTCGCGCCGTTCCAGTGGATGACACCAGACCAGCGAACAGCGTCCGTCAGACATCGGCAACATCGCCAGCGGGCCATGTTGCGTGAAGCGTTCAAAAGCGCGGCCTTCGTGCGCAACGGAAGTCGCAACGTTGGCAATCACGGCCAGTTGTTCGTAAGGCTCCTGCTGCCAGTCAACGCCGCACGCGGTGGCTAACGCTGAATGGGTGCCATCAGCTGCTACCAGCACGCGGCCCGTCAGCGTCTCGCCACTCTCCAGCGTCACTTCAACGTGACTCTGAGTACGGGCAACGTTAGCCACGCGATCAGGGCAATGCAGCGTTACGCCAGGTGCTTTACGCAGCAATGCAAACAGCCGTTGCCCGACATTGTGCAATTCGACAACCTGTCCCAGCGCCGCCAGTTGGTAATCTTCTGCGGCGAGGGTGACAAATCCAGCGTGACCACGATCGCTGACATGCACGGTGGTGATGGCAGTTGCGCAATCCGCCAGAGATTGCCAGACGCCGATGCGCGCCAGTTGCTGACAGGTACCCGCCGCCAGCGCTATCGCTCGTCCATCAAAGCCCGGATGAGCATGTGACTCTGGCGCAGTCGCTTCAATCAAATGTACCGGCAGCGCCCCGTGACTTAACCGGGAAATAGCCAGCGCCAGCGTCGCGCCCGCCATGCCGCCACCGACGATGATTACGCTCATTGCTTTCTCGCAGCAGCCATCAACGCTTCGATTTCTTCCGGCTTTTTCACCACGCTGGCGGTGAGGTTTTCGTTACCGGTTTCGGTAATCACAATGTCGTCTTCAATACGAATGCCGATACCGCGATATTGTTCTGGCACTTCTGCATCCGGCGCAATATACAGCCCTGGCTCTACGGTCAGTACCATGCCCGGTTCCAGAATGCGCGAGCGATCCTGACCATAAACGCCAACGTCATGGACATCTAGCCCTAACCAGTGGCTAAGGCCATGCATAAAGAAAGGACGATGGGCATTCTGAGCGATCAGTTCATCAACATCACCTTTCAGAATGCCGAGTTTTACCAGGCCGCTAACCATGATGCGCACCACTTCACCAGTGACTTCCAGAATGGAAGTTCCCGGACGATACAGGCGCAGGCTGGTTTCGAGAGACTCCAGCACAATGTCGTAGATTTCACGCTGGGCCTGGGTGAATTTGCCGTTGACCGGGAAGGTGCGGGTAATATCGCCCGCGTAACCTTTGTATTCACAACCCGCGTCAATCAACACCAGGTCACCGTCGCGCAGTTCACTCTCGTTTTCGGTGTAGTGCAGAATGCAGCCGTTTTCACCGCTGCCGACAATGGTGTTATAGGACGGATAGCGCGCACCGTGGCGGTTAAATTCGTGGTGAATTTCGCCTTCCAGATGGTACTCGAACATTCCCGGACGGCATTTTTCCATCGCCCGTGTATGTGCCATGGCGGTGATTTCTCCCGCGCGGCGGAGTACGGCAATCTCTTCTGGCGATTTGAACAGGCGCATTTCATGAACAACAGGACGCCAGTCGATCATCGTTGCCGGTGCGGTGAGATTTTGCCGCGAACCTTTACGCAGTTTTTCCAGCGCACTGTTCATGATTTCATCAGCATATGCATATTCGCCCTGGGCATGGTAAACCACATCCAGGCCGTTAAGTAGTTGATAAAGTTGCTGATTGATTTCGCTGAATGCCAGTGCGCGGTCAACGCCCAGTTTCTCTGGCGCGGCATCCTGGCCTAAGCGACGGCCAAACCAGATCTCCGCCGTCAGGTCGCGAACGCGGTTAAACAGAACGCTGTGGTTATGAGTGTCATCGCTTTTAATCAGCACCAGCACCGCTTCCGGTTCGTTAAAGCCGGTGAAGTACCAGAAGTCACTGTTCTGACGATAGGGGTATTCGCTGTCGGCGCTACGTGTTACTTCTGGTGCAGCAAAAATCAGCGCGGCGCTGCCGGGTTGCATTTGCTCCACCAGGGCCTGACGGCGACGCTGAAACTCTTGCCGGGATATCTCACTCATAACACTCTCCTTACGTTTTTTGTTTTTAGTGTAGAGTCGGTTTTTGTACTTCTGGCGCGGTCGGTTGCGGATGAGTAAAGGTGTCGTGGCATAACAGCGCGGCAACACGAACGTATTCGATGATCTCTTCAAGCGACATTTCAAGCTCTTCCTGATCTTCGTCTTCGTCGTAACCCAGTTGCGCAATGTTACGCAGATCGTCGATAGCTTCACCGGTTTCGCCGGTCACTTTATCCAGCTTCGGTTGCGTAACGCCAAGACCAAGCAGGAAGTGATTGACCCAACCTGCCAATGCATCAGCCCGATCGAAAACGCTGACATCATCGCCATCAGGCAGATAAAGCTGAAAAAGGAAGCCGTCATCCTGCAGGGCATCGCTGGTGGCAGAGTGCATTTTACGCAGTGCCTGTGCCAGCTCATGACCGAAAGCCATGCCTTCGTTCGTCAGGTCGTGAAGTAGCGGCAGCCATGAGCTGTCATCGTTACCGCCACATATCATCCCACTGATTAAACCATGCATCTCGGCAGGGGTCAGACCCGTCCCTTGTTGGTTCAGATACTGGTTCATTTCGTTGTAACCAGGCATTTCGTTCTGTATAGACATAAGCATTCGTCGTCAAAGGGAGGAATATTCATGATATGCTACCACTTTGGGCCCTGGTGGACCAGAAAAGGGCTTGTCTCTTCTCATCAGGGTAGCTATAGTGTCGCCCCTTCGCAGACCATGGGTCTAAAGACGAAGGCAGCGCAGTCAATCAGCAGGAAGGTGGCATGTCTGCACAACCCGTCGATATCCAAATTTTTGGCCGTTCACTGCGTGTGAACTGCCCGCCTGACCAAAGGGATGCGTTGAATCAGGCAGCGGACGATCTGAACCAACGGTTGCAAGATCTGAAAGAACGCACTAGAGTCACAAATACTGAACAGTTGGTCTTCATTGCCGCATTGAATATCAGCTATGAGTTAGCGCAAGAAAAAGCGAAGACTCGTGACTACGCGGCAAGTATGGAACAGCGTATTCGGATGCTGCAGCAGACCATAGAACAAGCGTTACTTGAACAAGGTCGCATCACCGAAAAAACTAACCAAAACTTTGAATGACACTTTTCGGTTTACTGTGGTAGAGTAACCGTGAAGACAAAATTTCTCTGAGATGTTCGCAAGCGGGCCAGTCCCCTGAGCCGATATTTCATACCACAAGAATGTGGCGCTCCGCGGTTGGTGAGCATGCTCGGTCCGTCCGAGAAGCCTTAAAACTGCGACGACACATTCACCTTGAACCAAGGGTTCAAGGGTTACAGCCTGCGGCGGCATCTCGGAGATTCCCTTCTTATCTGGCACCAGCCATGACGCAACTACCAGAACTCCCACTGACATTATCCCGACAAGAAATCCGCAAAATGATTCGGCAACGTCGTCGTGCGTTAACGCCGGAACAACAGCTGGAAATGGGTCAACAAGCCGCTACCCGGATGATGACTTATCCCCCGGTGGTGATGGCGCATACGGTCGCTGTATTCCTCTCTTTTGATGGTGAACTCGACACCCAGCCGCTAATAGAACAACTCTGGCGCGCCGGTAAGCGCGTATGTCTTCCAGTTTTGCATCCCTTTAGTGCTGGTAATTTGCTGTTCCTGAATTACCATCCGCAAAGCGAACTGGTGATGAACAGGTTGAAAATCCATGAGCCAAAACTGGATGTGCGTGACGTGCTACCCCTTTCCCGATTAGACGTGCTGATCACACCGCTGGTCGCCTTTGATGAGTACGGTCAGCGCCTGGGAATGGGCGGTGGTTTTTATGATCGGACCTTACAAAACTGGCAGCACTATAAAACGCAACCGGTGGGTTATGCGCATGATTGTCAGTTGGTGGAAAAACTCCCCGTTGAAGAGTGGGATATCCCTCTTCCTGCGGTGGTTACACCGTCGAAAGTCTGGGAGTGGTAAGGGCGATACACCTGCATCGCCCTGATTGACATCGTTGATTCTTTAACCTAATTTAGTGAGTAAGGGTAAGGGAGGATTGCTCCTCCCCTGTGACTGACTGTTAATAAGCTGGGAAACTTATGAGTAACAGTACAATCAGTATGATGGCAAGTCGCATCATAACCCTTCTCCTTCAAGCCCTCGCTTCGGTGAGGGCTTTACCGTTACAGCCCCATGCTGCCCAGCTATCGTAAGCTCTCTTTAAATAACCACAACGCATTGATCTACCTTTAAATCTTTTCTTCGAGCGTGTTCGAAAAACCCCATGCAAAACAGAGATAATTTTTGGGAAAAAGGATCTATTACGGCAGTAAACGTGGGCGATGAAGTGGCTATCAAAAAGTTCGGTTCAGGGCGATGCACCCCGCATCGCCTGATTGACATCGTTGATTCTTTGACCTAATTTAGTGAGTAAGGGTAAGGGAGGATGACTCCTCCCCAGAGACTGACTGTTAATAAGCTCCGAAACTTATCAGTAACAGTACAATCAGTATGATGACAAGTCGCATCATAACCCTTCTCCTTTAAGCCCTCGCTTCGGTGAGGGCTTTACCGTTACAGCCCCATGCTGTCCCGCCATCGTAAATCCCCATTAAATAAACACAACGCATTGATCTGACTTTGATTTATTTTCTGGAGCAGACTCGCAAAGTAGAATGCGCAACGCGGCAACGGTGTGGAGAAGGGATAAAAAAACGGGCAAGTCAGTGACCTGCCCGTTAATTTTCAGAGAAGGGGAATTAGTACAGCAGACGGGCGCGAATGGTACCCGGAATAGCTTTCATTGCCTGCAGCGCTTTTTCGGCAACGTCTTCGTCAGCTTCAATATCAATAACTACATAACCCATCTGGGCGGAAGTTTGTAGATATTGCGCGGCGATGTTGACGCCCTGCTCGGCGAAGATTTTGTTCAGCGCAGTTAGCACGCCCGGACGGTTTTCGTGGATGTGCATCAGACGACGACCACCATGCAGTGGCAGCGAGACTTCCGGGAAGTTCACCGCAGAGAGCGTTGAGCCATTGTCAGAATACTTGATCAATTTACCCGCAACTTCCAGGCCGATATTCTCCTGCGCTTCCTGAGTCGAACCGCCAATGTGTGGCGTCAGAAGTACGTTGTCGAATTCACACAGTGGAGAGGTAAATGGATCGCTATTGGTCGCCGGTTCCGTCGGGAATACGTCGATTGCCGCCCCCGCCAGATGTTTGCTCGCCAGCGCATCACACAGCGCCGGAATATCCACCACAGTACCGCGCGAAGCATTAATCAGCAGCGAGCCGGGCTTCATTAGTGAAATTTCTTTCGCGCCCATCATATTTTTGGTGGACGGATTCTCTGGTACATGCAGACTCACCACATCGCTCATATTCAGCAGGTCAGAAAGATGCTGTACCTGAGTGGCGTTGCCCAGCGGCAGTTTATTTTCAATATCATAAAAGTAAACATACATTCCCAGCGATTCAGCCAGAATGCCCAATTGCGTACCAATATGACCGTAGCCGATGATACCCAGCTTTTTGCCGCGCGCTTCAAAAGAACCCGCCGCCAGTTTGTTCCACACGCCACGGTGCGCTTTAGCATTGGCTTCCGGCACGCCGCGCAATAGCAGCAGCAGTTCGCCAATCACCAGCTCCGCAACAGAGCGCGTATTTGAGAACGGTGCGTTAAATACCGGGATCCCGCGCTTTGCCGCCGCATCCAGATCAACCTGGTTTGTTCCTATACAGAAACAGCCAATAGCGACCAGCTTTTCTGCGGCGTTGATCACGTCTTCAGTCAGATGGGTACGGGATCGCAGGCCGATGAAGTGGGCATCGCGGATGGATTCTTTTAATTGTTCATCATCCAGCGCGCCTTTGTGAAATTCGATGTTGGTGTAACCAGCTGCACGAAGGCTTTCCAGCGCCTTTTGGTGCACGCCTTCTACCAGCAGAAACTTAATCTTGTCTTTCTCCAGCGATACCTTTGCCATTTACCCAATCCTGTCTTTGAAATGTTGTGTGCGGATTTGCATCCGCCTTTCAACATATCAAAAAATAATATTGCGGCAATATGAACGTTTGCGTCGCGATGTTGAGGAAATATCACGCAAAGGTATTTCTTGGTTGAATATGCTGGTTTAGAGGATTTATTTAGAGCAATCGACAATAGCCAGGTAAAAACGTGACACATGTCACCAAATTTAATGAAGAGAATTTTTTTAACGGGGGAGGTTCCCCCGTCAGATCATTTCACAATGGTTTTGACACCGTCAGGTGTGCCAATCAGCGCAACGTCCGCGCCACGGTTAGCAAACAAGCCAACAGTCACCACGCCAGGAATCGCATTTATGGCGTTTTCCATCGCTATCGGGTCAAGGATTTCCATGCCGTGGACGTCGAGGATCACGTTGCCATTATCGGTCACCACGCCCTGACGGTATTCCGGACGACCGCCCAGTTTCACCAGCTGGCGCGCCACTGCACTACGTGCCATCGGGATAACTTCTACTGGCAGCGGGAATTTACCCAGAATATCAACCTGCTTGGAGGCGTCGGCAATACAGATAAATTTTTCCGCAACCGAAGCAATGATTTTTTCACGGGTCAGCGCCGCGCCGCCGCCTTTGATCATTTGCATGTGGCCGTTGATTTCATCTGCGCCATCAACGTAGATGCCAAGGCTGTCGACTTCGTTGAGATCAAAAACGTGAATGCCGAGGCTTTTCAGTTTTTCAGTGGAAGCATCTGAACTGGAAACGGCCCCTTCAATCTGGCCTTTCATCGTGCCGAGCGCGTCAATAAAGTGTGCGGCGGTGGAACCTGTACCTACACCAACAATGGTGCCGGGCTGAACATACTGAAGTGCCGCCCATCCTACTGCTTTTTTCAATTCATCCTGCGTCATGATCGTTTCGCCTGTGGTATGAAATTTCACACGCATTATATACAAAAAAAGCGATTCAGACCCCGTTGGCAAGCCGGGTGGTTAACTCATCCATAAAATATCGCGCAATGGCGGGCATCCCCTTTCGCCCCGCAAATAAAGCATACAACGGTCTGGGTATGCCGCTCCACGGTGCAAACAGAGGCAATAACGCCACGCCATTCAACATAACCAGGGCGCGAAGTCGCTAAGCGAAATGCAATAGCGCAAATCCCTGATCTTTTAAGCTGCGCGTTTAACCATTGATACAAATGTTACCCGCCGACGGCTGCGGTATATGCAACCTGACACAAAATTGTGTCATAGTGCAGGAAAAAGCATTTACCAGGAGCAGACAACAGCAATGAAACGCCCGGACTACAGAACATTACAGGCACTGGATGCGGTGATACGTGAACGAGGATTTGAGCGCGCGGCACAAAAGCTGTGCATTACACAATCAGCCGTCTCACAGCGCATTAAGCAACTGGAAAATATGTTCGGGCAGCCGCTGTTGGTGCGTACCGTACCGCCGCGCCCGACGGAACAAGGGCAAAAACTGCTGGCACTGCTGCGCCAGGTGGAGTTGCTGGAAGAAGAGTGGCTGGGCGATGAACAAACCGGTTCGACTCCGCTGCTGCTTTCACTGGCGGTCAACGCCGACAGTCTGGCGACGTGGTTGCTTCCGGCACTGGCTCCTGTATTGGCTGATTCGCCTATCCGCCTCAACTTGCAGGTAGAAGATGAAACCCGTACTCAGGAACGTCTGCGCCGCGGCGAAGTGGTCGGCGCGGTGAGTATTCAACATCAGGCGCTGCCGAGTTGCCTTGTCGATAAGCTCGGTGCGCTTGACTATCTGTTCGTCAGCTCAAAACCGTTTGCCGAAAAATATTTCCCTAACGGCGTAACGCGTTCGGCATTATTGAAAGCACCTGTGGTCGCCTTTGACCATCTTGACGATATGCACCAGGCCTTTTTGCAGCAAAACTTCGATCTGCCTCCAGGCAGCGTGCCCTGCCATATCGTTAATTCTTCAGAAGCGTTCGTGCAACTTGCTCGCCAGGGCACCACCTGCTGTATGATCCCGCACCTGCAAATCGAGAAAGAACTAGCCAGCGGTGAACTGATTGACTTAACGCCAGGGCTATTTCAACGCCGGATGCTCTACTGGCACCGCTTTGCTCCTGAAAGCCGCATGATGCGTAAAGTCACTGATGCGTTGCTCGATTATGGTCACAAAGTCCTTCGTCAGGATTAATCCATCAAATAATGCCTGATAGCACATATCAGGCGTTGTCCTCACTTCTTTTTGTATTCCTTGAATCACATCACAAAATAGACAAATCTCAGGCGGCAAAAAACGACGTCTGAATGCATTTTTTTTGCTGGCGACAACCCCACGTAAAAAGCTCACCGTAGGCGCAAATACCCTCATTTTGATTGCGTTTTACGGAGCAAATAATGTCTAACGTGCAGGAGTGGCAACAGCTTGCCAACAAGGAATTGAGCCGTCGGGAGAAAACTGTCGACTCGCTGGTTCAGCAAACCGCGGAAGGGATCACCATCAAGCCGCTGTATACCGAAGCCGATCTCGATAATCTGGAGGTGACAGGTACCCTTCCTGGTTTGCCGCCCTACGTTCGTGGCCCGCGTGCCACTATGTATACCGCCCAACCGTGGACCATCCGTCAGTATGCTGGTTTTTCAACAGCAAAAGAGTCCAACGCTTTTTATCGCCGTAACCTGGCCGCCGGGTAAAAAGGTCTTTCCGTTGCGTTTGACCTTGCCACCCACCGAGGCTACGACTCCGATAACCCGCGCGTGGCGGGCGACGTCGGCAAAGCGGGCGTCGCTATCGACACCGTGGAAGATATGAAAGTCCTGTTCGACCAGATCCCGCTGGATAAAATGTCGGTTTCGATGACCATGAATGGCGCAGTGCTACCAGTACTGGCGTTTTATATCGTCGCCGCGGAAGAGCAAGGTGTTACACCTGATAAACTGACCGGCACCATTCAGAACGATATCCTCAAAGAGTACCTCTGCCGCAACACCTATATTTACCCGCCAAAACCGTCAATGCGCATTATCGCCGACATCATCGCCTGGTGTTCCGGCAACATGCCGCGATTTAATACCATCAGTATCAGCGGTTACCACATGGGTGAAGCGGGTGCCAACTGCGTGCAGCAGGTAGCATTTACGCTCGCTGATGGGATTGAGTACATCAAAGCAGCAATCTCTGCCGGACTGAAAATTGATGACTTCGCTCCTCGCCTGTCGTTCTTCTTCGGCATCGGCATGGATCTGTTTATGAACGTCGCCATGTTGCGTGCGGCACGTTATTTATGGAGCGAAGCGGTCAGTGGATTTGGCGCACAGGACCCGAAATCACTGGCGCTGCGTACCCACTGCCAGACCTCAGGCTGGAGCCTGACTGAACAGGATCCGTATAACAACGTTATCCGCACCACCATTGAAGCACTGGCTGCGACGCTGGGCGGTACTCAGTCACTGCATACCAACGCCTTTGACGAAGCGCTTGGTTTGCCTACCGATTTCTCAGCACGCATTGCCCGCAACACCCAGATCATCATCCAGGAAGAATCAGAACTCTGCCGCACCGTCGATCCTCTGGCCGGATCCTATTACATTGAGTCGCTGACCGATCAAATCGTCAAACAAGCCAGAGCTATTATCCAACAGATCGACGAAGCCGGTGGTATGGCGAAAGCGATCGAAGCAGGTCTGCCAAAACGAATGATCGAATAGGCCTCAGCGCGCGAACAGTCGCTTATCGACCAGGGCAAACGTGTCATCGTTGGTGTCAACAAGTACAAACTGGATCACGAAGACGAAACCGATGTACTTGAGATCGACAACGTGATGGTGCGTAACGAGCAAATTGCTTTGCTGGAACGCATTCGCGCCACCCGTGATGATGCCGCCGTAACCGCCGCGTTGAACGCCCTGACTCACGCCGCACAGCATAACGAAAACCTGCTGGCTGCCGCTGTTAATGCCGCTCGCGTTCGCGCCACCCTGGGTGAAATTTCCGATGCGCTGGAAGCCGCTTTCGACCGTTATCTGGTGCCAAGCCAGTGTGTTACCGGCGTGATTGCGCAAAGCTATCATCAATCTGAGAAATCGGCCTCCGAGTTCGATGCCATTGTTGCGCAAACGGAGCAGTTCCTTGCCGACAATGGTCGTCGCCCGCGCATTCTGATCGCCAAAATGGGCCAGGATGGGCACGATCGCGGCTCGAAAGTGATCGCCAGCGCCTATTCCGATCTCGGTTTCGACGTAGATTTAAGCCCGATGTTCTCTACACCTGAAGAGATCGCCCGCCTGGCAGTAGAAAATGACGTTCACGTAGTGGGCGCATCCTCACTGGCTGCCGGTCATAAAACGCTGATCCCGGAACTGGTCGAGGCGCTGAAAAAATGGGGACGCGAAGATATCTGCGTAGTCGCCGGTGGCGTCATTCCACCGCAGGATTACGCCTTCCTGCAAGAGCGCGGCGTGGCGCGATTTATGGTCCAGGTACACCTATGCTCGACAGTGTGCGCGACGTACTGAATCTGATAAGCCAGCATCATGATTAATGAAGCCACGCTGGCAGAAAGTATTCGCCGCTTACGTCAGGGTGAGCGTGCCACACTCGCCCAGGCCATGACGCTGGTGGAAAGCCGTCACCCGCGTCATCAGGCACTAAGTACGCAGCTGCTTGATGCCATTATGCCGTACTGCGGTAACACCCTGCGACTGGGCGTTACCGGCACCCCCAGCGCGGGGAAAAGTACCTTTCTTGAGGCCTTTGGCATGTTGTTGATTCGAGAGGGATTAAAGGTCGCGGTTATTGCGGTCGATCCCAGCAGCCCGGTCACTGGCGGTAGCATTCTCGGGGATAAAATCCGCATGAATGACCTGGCGCGTGCCGAAGCGGCGTTTATTCGCCCGGTACCATCCTCCGGTCATCTGGGCGGTGCCAGTCAGCGAGCGCGGGAATTAATGCTGTTATGCGAAGCGGCGGGTTATGACGTAGTGATTGTCGAAACGGTTGGCGTCGCAGTCGGAAACAGAAGTCGCCCGCATGGTGGACTGTTTTATCTCGTTGCAAATTGCCGGTGGCGGCGATGATCTGCAGGGCATTAAAAAAGGGCTGATGGAAGTGGCTGATCTGATCGTTATCAACAAAGACGATGGCGATAACCATACCAATGTCGCCATTGCCCGGCATATGTACGAGAGTGCCCTGCATATTCTGCGACGTAAATACGACGAATGGCAGCCACGGGTTCTGACTTGTAGCGCACTGGAAAAACGTGGAATCGATGAGATCTGGCACGCCATCATCGAGTTCAAAACCGCGCTAACTGCCAGTGGTCGTTTACAACAAGTGCGGCAACAACAATCGGTGGAATGGCTGCGTAAGCAGACCGAAGAAGAAGTACTGAATCACCTGTTCGCGAATGAAGATTTCGATCGCTATTACCGCCAGACGCTTTTAGCGGTCAAAAACAATACGCTCTCACCGCGCACCGGCCTGCGGCAGCTCAGTGAATTTATCCAGACGCAATATTTTGATTAAAGGAATTTTTATGTCTTATCAGTATGTGAACGTTGCCACTATCAACAAAGTGGCGGTCATTGAGTTTAACTATGGCCGAAAACTTAATGCCTTAAGTAAAGTCTTTATTGATGATCTTATGCAGGCGTTAAGCGATCTCAACCGGCCGGAAATTCGCTGTATCATTTTGCGCGCGCCGAGTGGATCCAAAGTCTTCTCCGCAGGTCACGATATTCACGAACTGCCGTCTGGCGGTCGCGATCCGCTCTCCTATGATGATCCATTGCGTCAAATCACCCGCATGATCCAAAAATTCCCGAAACCGATCATTTCGATGGTGGAAGGTAGTGTTTGGGGTGGCGCATTTGAAATGATCATGAGTTCCGATCTGATCATCGCCGCCAGTACCTCAACCTTCTCAATGACGCCTGTAAACCTCGGCGTCCCGTATAACCTGGTCGGCATTCACAACCTGACCCGCGACGCGGGCTTCCACATTGTCAAAGAGCTGATTTTTACCGCTTCGCCAATCACCGCCCAGCGCGCGCTGGCTGTCGGCATCCTCAACCATGTTGTGGAAGTGGAAGAACTGGAAGATTTCACCTTACAAATGGCGCACCACATCTCTGAGAAAGCGCCGTTAGCCATTGCTGTTATCAAAGAAGAGCTGCGTGTACTGGGCGAAGCGCACACCATGAACTCCGATGAATTTGAACGTATTCAGGGGATGCGACGCGCGGTTTATGACAGCGAAGATTACCAGGAAGGAATGAACGCTTTCCTCGAAAAACGTAAACCTAATTTCGTTGGTCATTAATCCCTGCGAACGAAGGAGTAAAAATGGAAACTCAGTGGACAAGGATGACCGCCGATGAAGCGGCAGAAATTATCCAGCATAACGACATGGTGGCATTTAGCGGCTTTACCCCGGCGGGTTCGCCGAAAGCCCTACCCACCGCGATTGCCCGCAGAGCTAACGAACAGCATGAGGCCAAAAAGCCGTATCAAATTCGCCTGCTGACGGGGGCGTCAATCAGCGCCGCCGCTGACGATGTACTTTCTGACGCCGATGCTGTTTCCTGGCGTGCGCCATATCAAACATCGTCCGGTTGGTGATGCTGCCAACTTACTGATTTAGTGTATGATGGTGTTTTTGAGGTGCTCCAGTGGCTTCTGTTTCTATCAGCTGTCCCTCCTGTTCAGCTACTGACGGGGTGGTGCGTAACGGCAAAAGCACTGCCGGACATCAGCGCTATCTCTGCTCTCACTGCCGTAAAACATGGCAACTGCAGTTCACTTACACCGCTTCTCAACCCGGTACGCACCAGAAAATTATTGATATGGCCATGAATGGCGTTGGATGCCGGGCAACTGCACGCATTATGGGCGTTAGCCTCAACACGATTTTACGTCACTTAAA